>JBCBDK010000251.1:0-6265 GCA_038529675.1 Actinomycetota bacterium | reverse complement strand
AGATGATCGTCGCCGGCACCACGTCGTACCCACGTCGCCTCGACCCGGAGCCGTTCAAGGCGATCGCGGACGAGGTCGGGGCGATGCTGATGTTCGACATCGCACACCTCGCCGGGCTCGTCGCTGGCGGCGCGCACCCGAACCCGGTTCCCCATGCCGACGTCGTCACGTTCACGACGCACAAGACACTGCGCGGCCCACGTGGTGGCTGCATCCTCTCCACGGCCGAGCATGCCAAGGCCATCGACAAAGCCGTGTTCCCGGGCTGGCAGGGTGGTCCGCTCGAACACGCCATCGCCGGCAAGGCGATCGCGTTCAGGGAGGCGATGGATCCGTCGTTTCGCGACTATGCCGCGCAGATCGTCACCAACGCGAGCGCGCTCGCCGAGGCGCTCGTGCACGAGGGCTTCCGTCTCGTGTCGGGCGGAACGGACATCCACCTGATGGTCGTCGACCTCACACCGTTCGATGCCGAGCTCACCGGGAAGCAGGCGCAAGCCACCTTGGACGCGGCCGGGATCACGCTCAACAAGAACACGATCCCCGACGACCCGCGCAGCCCGTTCGTCACCAGCGGTGTTCGGATCGGCACGCCGTCGGTCACCACGCAGGGCATGACCGAGACCGAGATGCCGGTCATCGCCCGCCTCATCGCCCGAGCGCTGCGCGAGCGTGATGACGCCGAGGCGCTGGCGGTCGTACGCAAAGAGGTCGCCGATCTCTGCGCCACGTTCCCCGCCTACTGACTCGTACGTTTGTCGGGTGAGGTCGCGTACAGTCTGCTGGCGTGCCTGACGTCGGCTCCTATCTCCTGATCGGAGCGATCGCCGCCGTCGTGACGTATGTCGCGACCCACGTCGTCCGACGGCTCGCCCCCCGACTCGGCTGGGTCTACGAACCGAACGACCGCACGATGCATCGAACGGTGATGCCCGACGTCGGCGGGCTCGCGATGTTCGTCGGCGTCATCGTCGCGATCGTCGTCGCCTGGACCCTCGATCCGTTCGACGCCCAGTTCTCCTCGAACTCCGAACCGCTCGGCATCGTCGTCGCCGCGTCGATCGTGTTCGCGACCGGATTCCTCGACGACGTGCGCGAGTTGAGCCCGCCGGCGAAGGTCTTCGGCGTCGTCTGTGCCGGCGCCGGGCTGGTCTGGTTCGGCGTGGTCATGTTCTCGTTCCGGCTGCCGTACCTCGAGACCGTCGTCCTGTCCGACGATCTCCAGCCGCTGGTCACCGTGTTCTGGCTCCTCGGCATGACCCAGGCGATCAACCTGATCGACGGCCTCGACGGCCTCGCCGCCGGCGTCGTCGCCATCGCCGCGTTCTCGTTCTTCCTCTACAGCGTCGAGATCTCCGACCGCGGGCTGCTGCCCGAGGGCAACGTCGGCCCGCTCATCGCGATCATCGCCGCCGGTGTGTGCGTCGGGTTCCTGCCGCACAACTTCAACCCGGCGCGGATCATCATGGGCGACGGCGGCGCGCTCCTGCTCGGGTTGCTGATGGCGGTGTCGACCAGCGTGGTCGGCGGCCGCGCCGACACGATCGGCAACGAGACGATCGGCTCGACCTACTTCTTCCTCGCCCCGATCGCGATCCCGCTCCTGATCCTCGCCGTGCCGATCCTGGACACGGCGTTCGCCATCGCCCGGCGCGCCGTCAGCCGCAAGGCGCTCGCCGCCGCCGACAAAGGGCATCTCCACCACCGACTGCTCAGCCTCGGCCACGGTCACCGTCGCAGCGTGCTCATCCTGTGGGCGTGGACTGCGCTGCTGTCGGCATTCGTCCTGTACCCGACACTCACCGAGCAGAACCCGAGCTACCTCCCGTTCGGCATCTCCGCGATCGGCATCCTGCTCTTCACGCTCCTGCATCCGAGCGTCGTCGAGCGCCGCCGGGTGAACGCCACCCCTCCCGGCGGCATCGAGCGCCGTCAGCCCGACGACGCCGACCACACCGACGACGATGGTGACGGCGACACGGACCGAGAATCCGATCGAGATTCCGACCGAGGTGCCGATCACCCTGCCGGAGCGTCGCCCGAGGGCGGCCGAACGTCACATCCTCCCGCGCGATCGCGCGACGATGTTGCCGCCTCCGGGGTCGACCACTAGGTTGTGCATCCGTTCACAAGCGCGTGTCGACCCGTTTCGAGTCGGCCCGTTGCGAGAGCACCAGGATCGATGAAGCTCCTCTCCCGCATCTCCCGCCCACTCACGCGCACGGTACGTACCGATGTTCGCGTCGACCCGACCGATGGTCCGGGTCAGGGGATGGATGCCGTCGTCGTACTCGTCCTGTTCCTCGGCGCCGGCTTCGGTCTCGACCGCCTGTTCGGTACCACCCCGATCTTCATGATCGCCCTCACCGTGCTCGGTGCCGTCGGCCTGTTCGCCAAATTCAAGTACCGGTACGAGGAGAAGATGGACCAGCTCGAGGCGGACCGCCTCGCGAAGCTCGCCGGTACCGGCGACGGCGCGCCCGACCGTTCCCAGGAGGCGGCGTGACCGGCGCCGACGCGGGGACGAACGTGGGGACCGGCCCGAGCGCCGACGCGGGCGACCGGCTGGCTGCCGCCGGGTCCGTGCTGTCGACACGGTTCGACGGGCCTGCCCCGGAGGTCGGCGTCTCGACCGACATGATCAAGCGGGGTCTGATCGTCGCACCCGTGCTCGTCGCGATCTGCGGCGTCATCTGGGGTGGCGACGGCGCCTGGTCGTCGCTCTACGGGATCGCGATCGTGCTCGCCAACTTCGCCCTCGCCGCGGGCTTCATCGCCGCCGCGGCTCGCATCTCGGTTGCCCTGATGATGGGCGCCACGCTGTTCGGCTACCTGATCCGACTCGGCCTGATCTTCCTCGCCGTGTGGCTCGTGAAGGACGCAGGTTGGATTTCGCTCCCGGCCCTCGGATCGACCATCATCGTCACGCACCTCGGGCTCTTGTTCTGGGAGATGAAGTACGTCGCCCTGAGCCTGGCCCACCCCGGTCTGAAGCCGACCCGGTCGTGACCGACCGGATCACCCGCCCACCCACCCACTCACTCACGACGAAACGGAATCAACGTGCTCGCTGAACGAGGTCTCGTCTTCCCGCCGATCAACGAACTGCTTCGTTGGCAGGACATCTTCCCGACCTTCAACAAGATCGCGCTCATCGCGGTCCTCGCGTCGCTGATCGGTATCGGGCTGTTCCTGCTCGCCAGCCGCCGCGATCCGATGGTGGCCCCCACCGGCCCCCGCAACCTCGCGGAGCAGACGATCGAGTTCGTCGAAGAGGGCATCGTGATGCAGACCCTCGGCAAGGACGGGCTGAAGTGGACGCCGTTCCTGATGAGCCTGTTCATCTTCATCTTCCTCTGCAACATCCCCGGGATCCTGCCGATCTTCCAGATGCCGGCAACGGCCCGCATCGCGATCCCGCTGTCGCTGTCGCTGCTCGTGTGGGTCATCTACATCGGCACCGGCCTCAAGCACCAGGGCGCCGGCTACTTCGGCCACCTGCTGTGGCCACCCGGGGTGCCGACGGCGCTCAAGCCGCTCGTGGGTGCGATCGAGTTCATCTCGACGATCATCGTCACCCCGTTCAGCCTCACCGTCCGTCTCATGGCGAACATGCTCGCCGGGCACATCCTGCTCGTCACCTTCGCCCTGCTGACGCACGCACTGGCCACGGCCGAGACCAGCCAGGCCCTGCTCGTCCCGACGAGCGTCCTGCCGTTCCTCATGCTCGTGTTCCTGACGGCGTTCGAGATCCTCGTCGCCTTCCTCCAGGCCTACATCTTCGCCATCCTGGCGGCGGTCTACATCAGCAACTCGACCGCCGGTCACGCCGAAGAACACTGATCAACCCCGCCGAGTCGCCACCCGGCGGCGAGGCATCACACGTCTCCCCTCATCCAAACCACATCAGGAGAAACAACCCAATGGAAGCTTTCAGCGCTTTGATCGCACAGGCCGATCCCGCCGACCTCAAGAACGCCGAAGCGGCGTCGTCGGCCGGCTACGCCTACGGCCTCGCCGCGATCGGCCCGGGCATCGGCATCGGCTACCTCGTCGGCAAGTCCGTCGAGGCCATGGCCCGTCAGCCCGAGGCCGCCGGCATGGTGCGCACCACGATGTTCCTGGGTATCGCCTTCACCGAGGCGCTCGCCCTCATCGGCTTCGTCGTCTTCATCCTCCTGAAGTTCGCCTGATCCGACGGGTCGCTGCGCCGGCGAGTCCCGCAGGCGTGCACCCGATCAGTTCCGCAACCGACGTTCCGTATCCATGAATGGAGTTGACGTGCTGACAGCCGTCGTGACAACTTCGCACTCCGGTCTCCCGCAGGTCACCCTGCTGGGCGCCGAGACGTGTAAGCGCACCGATCTCGAGGGCGACCCCGAGTTCGAGGCGGGCAGCGAAGAGTGCCCCGAACTGAACCCGATCGCGCCGGAGGCCAAAGAGGTCCTCTGGGGCTTCGGTGCGTTCGTGGTGCTCGCCGTGTGTCTGCGCTACTGGCTCTTCCCGAAGGTTCGGGAAGGGATGCAGGCGCGCTACGACCGCATCCAGAGCGACAAGGAGTCGGCCGACACGCTGACCGCCTCCGCTCGTGCCGACGTCGCCGAGTACGAGGCCCGCCTCGCCTCGGTTCGTGCGGAGGCGCAGGGCAAGGTCGACGCCGCGCGGGCGACGCTCGAAGCCGAGCGCTCCGAGCAACTCGCCGCCGTCAACGCCCGGATCGCCGAGAAGCGTGCCGCAGCAGCGGCCGAGGTCGAAGCGGCCCGCCAGGCGGCCATGGGCGACGTCGAATCGGCGGTCACCGATGTGGTCGGGCGGGCGACGGAGATCGCCACCGGTCGAGCGCCATCGGCCGACACGGTGCGCAACGCCGTGAGCAACGTGATGGGAAGCCAGGTGTCGTCATGAATGGTGTCGTCTCGAACCGTCTGACACTGCTGGCCGGGGACCTCCTCGGCGCCGAGAAGCCGGTCCCGAACGACGGCATCGGGTCGACCTCGCTCGACCCGATCTGGGCGCCGCTCAAAGAGGTCATCATCGGTGGCCTCGCGACGCTCATCGTGTTCGGCATGCTCTACAAGTTCGCCTGGCCGGCGATCGCTGCGGGCATGAAGGCACGCACCGAGCGGATCCAGACCGAGCTCGACGACTCGGCTGCCGCCCGGTCCAAGGCCGAGTCCGACGCCGCCGACATCCGAACCGCGCTCGGCGACGTCGACGCGGAACGTGAGCGCCTCTTCGCCGAGGCCGAGACCCAGGCCGCCGCGCTCCTCGAGGAAGGTCGTGCACGTCTCGCCACCGAGGTCGCCGACCTCGAGGCCAAGGCCGACGCCGACATCGCCGCAGCCGCCGGCCGTGGCGCCGACGACCTGCGCGCCGAGATCGCCCGCTACTCCAGCCAGGCGATCGAGAACTCGGTGAGCGCGTCGCTGGACGATGCTGCGCAGCAGGATCTGATCGAGGGATTCATCGCACGAGTGGGAGCGACGGCATGACGGAGCGACCAGACCAGAACGGGGCAGGAGCAACGGCATGAGCGACGCACGTATCCAGGGCTACGCACGGGCACTGTTCGAGGTCGCCCGCGCCGAGGGCACGCTCGACGAGGTCGAGGACGAGCTGTTCCGGTTCGCCCGCTCGTACGAGTCGAGCCCCGAGCTTCGCAACGCACTGACCGACGAGGCCGTCCCGGCCGAGAAGCGCCAGTCGATCGTCGAGGACCTCCTCGGTGGCAAGGCCACCTCGACCACCACCCAGCTCGTCTCGATGGTGGTCGGCGCCGGCCGCGGCCGTGACCTGCCGGCCATCGTCGACCAGCTCGTGAACCGGGCCAACCAGGCCAAGGACCTCGAGGTCGCTCACGTCCGCACCGCCGTGCCGCTCACGGCCGACCAGGAGGCCCGCCTGAAGGCCGCCTTGGAGAACGCCACCGGGCGCAACCTGAATCTGAAGGCCATCGTCGACCCCTCCGTGGTTGGGGGCGTCGTGGCCACCGTCGGCGATGACGTCATCGACGACTCCGTCCGCACTCGCATCGACCAGCTCAAGAGCCGTCTCTGATTCCAGGGACGAAGAGGAAGCACTGCCATGGCTGAACTCACCATCTCCGCATCGGACATCGCGTCCGCTCTGAAAAAGAACCTCGAGGGCTTCGAGCCGTCGGTCGAGGCCCGCACCGTCGGCCGAGTGGCCGAGGTCGGCGACGGCATCGCCCGCGTGTCCGGACTGCCCGACGCAGCCGTCCTCGAACTGGAGCAACTCGTTGACG
>JBCBDK010000250.1:0-6271 GCA_038529675.1 Actinomycetota bacterium | reverse complement strand
CGCCGTTGATCTGGAAGATCGGGTCACTCGTGTCACCGCTCGGAAAGCGGCATCCGCGTCGGCCGTCGATCTCGTCGCCCGACTGTGCTCCGGCCTGGATGGCAGCAGCGAGGATGAAGAACTTGATGCTCGAACCGGTCTGGCGGGGGCTGAGCGCCATGTTGACCTCTCGCTCGTTCGGCACGAAGCCCGAGCCGCCGACCATCGCCCGGATCGCTCCGCTCTTCGAGTCGAGCGACGTCAACGCGGCGTCGAAACCCTCGGTCGTGTTCGGGAGGACGTTGCGCGCCTCCTCGGCCGCCCGCTGAACGCGCGGGTCGAGGGTGGTGTGGATGCGGAGCCCGCCGCGGAAGAGCAGGTTGTACCGTTCCTGCTGGGTCTCCCCGAGGATCGGCGACACGTTGAGCAGGTAGTCGCGCAACGCCTCGGAGAAGTATGTTCGCTCCGTCGCGCGAGTGGGGATGACCTTGACCCGCTCGGGCAGGACGAACTCCTCGGCGAGGACGTCAGCTTCCTCCTCGGTGACGATCTCTTCGTTCACCAAGCGGTCGAGCACCTGGATCCACCGGGCGCGGCTTCGTTCGGGTTCGTTGATCGGGTCGAATCCCGACGGCGAACGGACCAGCCCCGCCAGGAAGACCGCCTCGAGGAACTCCAACTCCGCAGCGGTCTTGCCGAAGTACGTCTCGGCAGCCGCCTGGATTCCGTAGGCGTTGTTCCCGAAGAACACCGTGTTGAGGTAGCGCTCGAGGATCTCCTCCTTCGACTTCTCCTTCTCGAGCATCCGGGCGTAGTGCATCTGGAGCAGCTTGTAGCGGCCGTCGCGCTCGAGCCCTGCGAGGAAGTCGTTCTTCACGACCTGCATGGTGATGGTGGACGCCCCTTGCTGCGGCGCGTCGGAGGCGAAGTTGGACAGCGTGGCGCGAAACAGCGAACGGACGTTGAACCCGTCGTGGCTGAAGAACTCCTCGTCCTCGACGATCAGGAACGCCTGCAGCACATGCGGCGGAATGTCCTCGTAGTCGATCGGCTGGGAGTTCTCGAGCTCGTACACCGCCAGTTCGTTGCCCAGTGCGTCGTACACGTAGGTGCGCTGGGCGAGTGGCTCGAACTCCGGCAGGGTCACCGGGACCTCGGCGTGCGCGTTCGCGATCGCCCACAGCCGCGGCGCGATCGCGACGACGACCGACACGATCAGCAACGCACCGGCGGCGATCGTCAGCACGAGTCGGGGGATCCAGTGGGTGCGCTGCACAGTGGCTCCGACGCTAGTGCTGGCGGCGCTGTGGCGGGCGGCAACCCACACGGGCCGATCCGGCTCGGCGCGGCTACGGTCCGCCGGGTGACCGACACCGCAGCCGACTCGACCCGCTCAGCGTTCCCGATCAAGCCGTTCCGGTTCGGCGTCCAGGTGACGAAGCCCGTTGCCGACGAACCGTTCCCGGAGCTTGCCCGGCGGCTCGAGTCCCACGGCTACGCGACCGCGACGATGCCCGACCACTTCAACGAGCAGCTCGCACCGATGCCGGCGCTGCAGGCGATGCTCGACGCCACCACGACGCTGCGGGCCGGCGCGCTGGTGTTCGACAACGACTACAAGCACCCGCTCGTGCTGGCCAAGGAGCTAGCGACGATGGACGTGCTGTCCGGTGGACGCGTCGAGATCGGACTCGGCGCCGGCTGGATGATCTCGGACTACGACGAAGCGGGGATGGTGTACGACCGTGCCGGCGTCCGCATCGACCGCTTCGTCGAGGGCCTCGACGTGATCACGGGGCTGATGGGTGACGAGCCATACTCCTTCGAGGGCGAGCACTACACGATCGCGGGTCACGACGCGTATCCGAAACCGACGCAGCGGCCCTACCCGCCGATCCTCGTCGGCGGTGGCGGCAAGCGGGTCCTCACGATCGCCGCACAGCGCGCCGACATCGTCGGGGTCAACGGCACACTCCACGCCGGCGTGATCGGTCCGGACGCGATCGCCACGATGACCGAAGACGCCGTCGTCGACAAGCTGGGGATCGTGGCCGACGCCGCCCGGGCTGCCGGCCGGCTCGAGCACATCGAGATGAACATCCGGACGTTCTTCGTGAGCGTGACCGACGACCGAGAACGTCGGATCGAGGAGATGGCTGCGCTCATCGGTGTCGAGCCGGCGATGGTCGCTGCGTCACCCTTCGCGCTGATCGGCTCACCAGCGCAGCTCGCCGACCTGCTCGTCGAGCGACGGGAGCGATTCGGCTTCAGCTACGTGATCGTCGGTGCGGACGAAGCCGATGATTTCGCGCCGGTCGTCGCTCAACTCGCCGGCACTTGACGCCGATAGAACCTGGAGTCTCCACTGCCGAGCCGGGCGACGGACCTGCCCTGGTCGGAGTCGGTAGCGTCGGTGCGGGCTCACCAGATCGATGATGCACCGCTCCCCGACCCCCTCCTCCCGCTGCCGCCTCGGCCGCCGTTTCGGCGTGCTGCTGGCGACCGCGGCGGTTGCCGTGACGGCGATCTCTGTCGGGTCCGGGTCGCAGGCGGCCCCGAACGGCGTGGCGGGCGGCGCGTCGGCCGACGACCTCGCGATCCGAACCGAGCTCCCGGCGAACCCACATCGACCCCAGGTGTATCTCGCCTACCACGGCAGTGAGGGCCTGCTCGGCAACAACGACCACCAGTGGCCGTTCGTCCGCCAGCACCTCGACGGCGTCTGGGGCAACCCCTTCTCCCCCGCTGGCGTCGGCACCGACGGTTCGCTCAATCGGACGATCGAGCTCACCAGCAAACTGCGGACGCGCAAGCTGATCGTCGAGCACCCGATCGCCAACGGCGCCGGGTGTGAAGGCTTCCGTGACGACTGGTACTGGGCCGAGGTCGAGCGACGCTCGAACATCCGCTACGACCGGGTCGCGGCCGCGGTGTATGCGGGCCAGAACCCGGACTGCTGGGGTCCCGCGGGCGGGATCACCGCGGGCTTCGACACGTACCGTCGCCAGGGCTACGACACCGTCTACACCCTGTTCCAGCCGCAGAACCTCTCGACGCAGGTCAACGCCGGTGCGTTCCCCACGATCCGCCCCGGCTCGGCCGGCGACGTTGCGTACCGCAACTCCGGTGGCGTGGTGCTCGAGTGCCCGATCGACGCGTGCACCGACCCGACCTTCGGCGCCCCGTTCTTCCAGGCGATCCAGGAAGCACACGCCCGCAACGTGCCGTTCGTGTGGTTTACCGGGTTCAGCACGTCGTACGGCATCGGCCGAAGCGGTTGGCTCCAACGGGTCCAGCACCAGTACAACGCCGTCGCGGCGATGGGCCTCTGGCGCCCCGACGACGCGATCGTGCTGATCAACTACGACGGCTACCGGGCACTCCCCGAGCGCAACGCCGACGGCAGCCCTGCGGACACGACGGCCGGCATCCTCGCCTGGCTGCTCGAACAGCGCCCGGTGCAGACGCTCTGCCCCGACCGCGTGTCCTGCTGACCGCAGCGCGCCTTCAGGCGAAGTCGTAGCCCTTGGGCAACACGACGACCCCTTCGTCGCTGACCGTGAACCGCTGCCGGTCGATATCGGGCTCGAGGCCGACACGCGTGTAGTCGGGCACGATGACGTTCTTGTCCACGATGCAGCGGTGAAGCCTGGCGCCCGCCCCGATGCGCACGCCCGGGAAGATGATCGAGTCGGTCACGTGTGCGTCGTGGTCGATGTACGACTGCGGGCCGACGATCGAGCGTTCGACGTGCGAGCCCGACACGATCGACCCCTGGCACAGCAAGCTGCCGTCGACGAACGCCGGCTCACCACCGCGGCCCCGCGAGACCTTGGCCGGCGGCAACGCCTTCCGCGTCGTGTACACCGGCCACCGATCGTTGTAGAGGTTGAACACCGGCACGGGTGCGATCAGGTCCATGTTCGCGTGGAAGAACGAATCGATCGTCCCGACGTCGCGCCAGTAGCCACGTTCGCGCTCGTCCTGACCCGGGATCACGTTCTGCGAGAAGTCGTACACGCGAGCCACGCCCTGCTCGGTCAGTGCAGGGATGACGTCGCCGCCGATGTCGGTGTACTGGTTGTCGCGCGGCGTGACGACGTCGATGAGTGTCTGGGTGTCGAACACGTAGTTCCCCATGCTCGCCAGGCAGCGCGTGTCGTCGCCGGGCATCGTCGGGGGGTCGCCGAGCTTCTCGTGGAACGCGACGATCCGACCGTCGTCGGCTGACTCGATGACACCGAAGTCGACCGCTTCGTGCTTGGGCACCGGGATGGCCGCCACCGTGACCCCCGCGCCGGACTCGACATGCTGATCGACCATCTGGCGGGGGTCCATCCGGTAGATGTGGTCGGCGCCGAACACACAGACGATGTCGGGCTTCTCGTCCTGGATCAGGTTCAGGTTCTGATAGATCGCGTCCGCCGAGCCGAGGAACCAGTACGGACCGCGCCGCATCTGGGCGGGCACGGGCGTGACGTAGTTGTCGAGCATCGCCGAGAAGCGCCAGGTCTGGCTGACGTGGCGGTCGAGGCTGTGGCTCTTGTACTGCGTCAGCACGACGATCTTCAGATAGCCGGCGTTCGCGAAGTTCGACAGCGCGAAGTCGATCAATCGGTAGGTGCCGGCGAACGGAACGGCGGGCTTCGCGCGGTCCTGAGTGAGCGGCATCAGGCGCTTGCCCTCACCACCGGCGAGCACGATCACGAGGACCTTCGGTTCCGCAGCCATCGTCGCGACCGTACCGCGCTCGACGCTGCTCGGATCACTCCCCGTGCGACGAATCTCGTCGTTCGTCGATCATCGTCTCGTAGAGCGCGCGGTAGCGCTCGGCCGGTTGCGTCCACGACCAGTCGATCTTCATCATCCGCCTTCGGACCGCGTTGCGCCGGCGCTTGCTGCCGAGCAGCCGAGCAGCACGGAACATCGCAGCCAGCAGGTGCGCCGTGTCGACGCGAGCGGCGACGATGCCGAGCCCGTCCTTCGCGTCGTCGGCATCGGGCACGGTGTCGACGAGGCCGCCGACGGCGGTCACGATCGGCAGCGTTCCGTATCGCATCGCCTGCATCTGTGTGAGGCCGCACGGCTCGAAACGGCTCGGCATGAGGAACGCATCGGCGCCGGCGAACATGAGATGGCTCAACGCCTCGTCGTAGCCCTCGACGAACGACAAGTGCTCCGGGTGGGCGTCGGCGAGTCGTCGCAGTTCGGCGGCGAGCACGGCATCTCCCGAGCCGAGCACCCCGAGTCGCAGGGGGATGTCGGCGAACAGCTCGACCAGCGGCAACAGCAGATCGATGCCTTTCTGATCCGTCAGGCGCGTGACGACCGTGGCGAGTGGGACGTCGTCGTCAGGAAGACCGAGTCGTTCGACGAGCGCTGATCGGCACACCGACTTGCCGTCGAGATCGCCGCGATGGAACGTGGCCGGGAGATGCGGATCGGTCGCCGGGTTCCAGACCTCGGTATCGATCCCGTTCAGGATGCCGACGAGCGCGTCGCCGCGTTGCGCGAGCGGTCGGTCGAGGCCAAAACCTCCGGCCGGCGTGGTGATCTCGCCCGCGTAGTTCGGGGAGACGGCGACCACGCGATCGGCGAGTGCGAGCGCGCCAGACAGCGGGTTGGTCCCGCCCCACCACTCGAAGTGCTCCGCCTGCGGGCCGATCATGTCGAGCCAGGAACCGTCGGCGATGCCCTGGTACGCGAGGTTGTGGATCGAGACGACGGTCGGCGGCGGGTCGCTCAGTGCGGCAAGCGCCGGGCCGGTGTGCCAGTCGTTCAGGTGCAACACGTCGGGCCCGGTGTGCTCGCACCAGGCGGCGACCGCAGCGGCGAACCGGAAGAACCGTGTGCTGTTGTCGGGCCATCCCTGCCCGTCGGGCTGGAGGTACGGGTGCGGTCGGGCCAGATCGGGAACGCCGAGCAGCGTCAGCGCCCCGACGTCGGGGTGGTGGCCGGTGCGGGCGGTCGCTGCCCCGACCCAATCGGGGACGACGAGATCGGTCGTCCGCTCGTCGACGAGGCTGACGCCGCCGTAGTCGGGCATCACGAGGTCGACGTCGACGCCGGCGACGCGGAGCTCGCGACCGAGGCCGGCTGCGGCGGACGCGAGCCCGCCGACCGTTGCGAGCGGGGCGAGTTCGGCGGTGGCGAACAGGATACGCACGAGCCCATCATGCCCGCCGCGACCACCGCCCCGACGCAGCTCGGTACCGTCGCGGGATGCGCACCGTGCCGCTCGGCCTGTCGGTCCTCGCCGTCCTGTCGTTCGCCGCCTGCGGCAGCGACGAAG
>JBCBDK010000249.1:0-6281 GCA_038529675.1 Actinomycetota bacterium | reverse complement strand
GAAGTTGCATCGATCGGTGACCGAGATCCGAAGATCCTCGATCACCCGCCCGAAGGAGTCGACGAGCGGCGTGTGCGCCATGGATCGAGCCTACGGCTCGATCCATGGCGCATCACATTCCGGGCTGCTTCGCGATCTCGGCCAGGAACTCCGCGTTGGTTCGGAACGTCTTGAGACGGTCCATCAGCAGCTCCAGGCCAGGTGCCGCGTTGCCGTCGGCGGCCAGACCGGACAGCACACGGCGCAGCTTCCACACCATCTGCAGTTGCTTGCGGTCGAAGAGCAGTTCCTCGTGACGGGTGCTCGACGCGTCGACGTCGATCGCCGGGTAGATGCGGCGCTCGGCGACCTTGCGGTCGAGGCGCAGCTCCATGTTGCCGGTGCCCTTGAACTCCTCGAAGATCGCCTCGTCCATCCGGCTGTTCGTGTCGACCAGCGCGGTGGCGAGAATGGTCAGCGATCCGCCTTCTTCACAGTTGCGTGCGGCGCCGAAGAACTTCTTCGGCGGATACAGCGCGCCGGCGTCGATACCGCCCGACAGGATCCGCCCGCTCGCCGGCGCCGCGAGGTTGTAGGCCCGGGAGAGACGGGTGATGCCGTCGAGCATGATGACGACGTCGGTCCCGTCCTCGACCATTCTCTTGGCCTTTGCGATCGCCATCTCCGCGACGTGCGTGTGCTCGTCGCTCGGGCGGTCGAAGGTGGACGAGATGACCTCGCCCTTCACCGTCCGCTTGATGTCGGTCACTTCCTCGGGCCGCTCGTCGATGAGCAGCATGATGAGCTTCGTCTCGGGGTTGTTCTGCTCGATCATCTTGGCGATGGTCTTCATCACCGTCGTCTTGCCCGCCTTGGGCGGTGACACGAGCAGCCCGCGTTGCCCCTTGCCGATCGGTGAGATCAGGTCGATGATCCGCGCCGTCATGTTGGTCGGATCGGACGGGTCCTCGAGCGTGAGTCGCTCGTCAGGGAACAACGCGGTGAGATCATCGAACCGCGGACGCTTCTTGGCGGCCTGCGGGTCACCACCGTTCACGGTGAAGACCTCGAGCAGCGCCGGGTTCTTCTCGTTGCGCTGGGCGGGCCGCATCTTGCCCGTCAGATGATCGCCCTTCCGGAGGCCGTACTGGCGGGTGAGCTTGACCGGGATGTAGGCGTCTTGCTTGCTCGGCAGATAGCCGTTCACCCGGAGGAAGCCGTAGCCCTCGTCGCGGATGTCGAGGTAGCCGGCCACCTCGACCGGCTCGTTCGACTGGGGCTGACCGTCCTCGTCGAGCAGATCGAGGTCTTCGCCCTGGGGGCCCTCGTCGCGGCCGCCACGACCCTTGCGGCGACGGCGACGGCGCTTCGAGTTGCCCTCGCCGGGCTCGTCGTTCCGGCGACCACCCTG
The DNA here is from genome assembly GCA_038529675.1 of Actinomycetota bacterium. GTDB lineage: Bacteria > Actinomycetota > Acidimicrobiia > Acidimicrobiales > Ilumatobacteraceae > Ilumatobacter_A. Next base: position 4,891 of record JBCBDK010000249.1, on the reverse strand, counting down.
GTCACTGCGGCCGTCCTGGTTCCGGCCCTGCTGGTTCCGACCCGACTGGTTTCGACCGTCGCGCTCCTTGTTGCGACCCTGGCCGCCGGACTGCGTCGCGTCGCCGCCCTGACCGCCCCCGGACTGCTTGGCATCTCTGCTCTGGCCACCGCCGGACTGCTTCGCGCCGTCGCTGCGCTGGCCGTCGCCGCTCGACCCGGACGAGGCCGATGCGTCAGCGGTGTCACTCGAGCCGGCGGTCGTCCCGGCCGTCCTGGTGGTCTCGGTCGTCTCGGTCGTCTCGGTCGAGATGCCCTGCTGGGCGAGTTCGATCTCCCAGTCGGCGAGCGGTTCGCCGTCCGGCCCCGTCGGCGCGGCATCGCCCGCCGGGGCGTCACCGGGTGTCTCGCCGGCCGGGGACGACACCGCATCAACCGAGGGCGATCCAGCGTCGGGTGCCGACGCCGCCGCTGCCGACGTGTCGTCGCCGGTCGAGACGGGTGCCGATTCGACGGTGGGTGCACCGTTCGAGCGCGTCGACGAGGAGCCGTTCGTGCGGCCCGGTGCGGGACCGTCGTTCGCCGCCGGAACGTCGCCGCCGGTCGCGTCGATGATCTTGGAGACGAGGTCCGCCTTCTTCAGCTTCGAGATGCCGGTGACGCCGAGCGCCTTGGCGATCTGGGTGAGCTGGTCCTTGTCCTTGCCTTCCAGCGCAGACCGTTCGAGTGCCTCTGCAGCCACGATGTACCTCTCTCTCGTCGTCGAGAAGGGGGTGACGACGATGTCGATACCCAGCGGTCGTCCAGAGCGCGAGGCGCGCCGTGCAACGAGTCCCCTGGGACGTTCGCACGCATCTCGGAGTCGAGGGTGCGGTCCGGTCCGACCGGACGACCATACGGTAGTCGGCTGACCTGCGGCGATGCAACGTCAAGCGATCGATCGCCCGTCGACGCCCGCGACCACCGCCTCGATCACCGCCGCGACCCGTTGTTCGGAGCGGTCGGGGCTCGACAGGTCGGTGGGGCGTCGGCGGGGAGTCAGCGGTTCATGTCAGTGGTGGGCGAGCCGCTCGACGAGCGCCTGGACCGCGGCCAGGTCGTTGGCGACCGTCTCGGTCCGCTCGGGGCGTTCGAACAGGTCGGCGAGGTGCGACGGGAGATCAGGGCGACGTCCGAGGGCCGACTCGACGGCGTCGGGGAACTTCGCCGGGTGGGCGGTCGCGAGCGACACGATCGGCCGCTCCGGGCCGGCCGCACCGGCGAACAGCCGGGCCGCCGCCGTGGCGGTGGCGGTGTGCGGCTCGACGATCATCCCGGCGTCGTGGTGCACACGACCGATCTCGTCGACCGTGGCGTCGTCGTCGAACGCGGCAGCACGGAAGGTGCCGTCGATCCACCGAGCTCGCTGGTCCGGCTCCACGTCGAGGCGGCCGACCGATCGGAATCGCGTGAGCTGCTCGTCGGTCAGTCCGCCGTCGCGGCCGTTCATCTCGAACAGCAGTCGTTCGAAGTTCGACGACACCTGAATGTCCATCGACGGACTGAGGGTCGGCGTGACCTCGCGGGTGCTCATGTCGCCGTCGCGGATGAAGCGCGTGAGGATGTCGTTCGAGTTGGAAGAGACGACGAAGTCGTGGATCGGAGCGCCCATCTCGCGGGCGATCCAGCCGGCGAGGACGTTGCCGAAGTTTCCCGTCGGGACCGAGAAGGTCGGCGCCGTCGCGAAGGTCTCGGCGGCGACCACGTAGTAGACGGTCTGTGCCATCACCCGCGCCCAGTTGATCGAGTTGACCGCCGACAGCCGGTTCCGCTCGCGGAAGTCGGCGTCGTTGAACATCGCCTTCACGAGATCCTGGCAGTCGTCGAAGGTGCCCTGCACGGCGACCGCGTGCGCGTTCGCCGCGTCGACGGTGGTCATCTGCCGACGCTGCACCTCGCTCGTGCGACCCTCCGGATAGAGGATGACGATGTCGACGTGGTCGCATCCTGCGACGCCGTCGATCGCAGCGGAACCGGTGTCGCCCGACGTGGCACCCACGATCGTGACCCGCTCACCTCGCTCGGCGAGCACGTGATCGAACATCCGGCCGACGAGCTGGAGTGCGACGTCCTTGAACGCGAGCGTCGGCCCGTGGAACAACTCCTGCACCCACTGGTGTTCGCCGATCTGGACCAGCGGGACGACCGCAGCGTGCCGGAACGTGGCGTACGCCTCCTCGCAGAGGTGGGTGAGGGTGATCTCGTCGAGGTCTGGCTCGACGAACGGCGCCATCACCTCGACGGCCCGCTCGACATAGGAACCGCCCGATACCGCGGGCGCCAGCTTCGGCCAGCGTTCGGGGACGTACAACCCGCCGTCCGGTGCGAGCCCGCCGAGGAGGACGTCGGCGAAGCCCAACTCGGGGGCACGGCCGCGGGTCGAGACGTAGCGCATCGTCGGGCGAGGGTTCAGTCGGCGATGACGCGGATGAGGCCGCCGACGTCCTTGACGACGTCGAGATCGGCGAGAGCGCGGACGGTGGACTGCACGTCGGCCTCGCGAGCGGTGTGGGTGATGAACACGAGCTGAGCGTTTGCGCCCTTGCCCTCCTGCTCGGCCGCGCGGATGCTGACGCCGTGTTCGGCGAAGACGCCGGTGACTGCGTGGAGCACACCGGGTTCGTCGGCGACATCGAGGCTGAGGAGGTACTCCGCCGAGGTCTCGTCGATCGGGCGGATCGCCGCCGGACGCAGCTCGCCGAGCGTGCCGTGTGTGCCCGAGCGAAGGTGCAGCGCGGCGTCGACGACGTCGCCGAAGACGGCACTCGCGGTCGGTGCCCCACCGGCGCCGCGGCCGAAGAACATCAGCGAGTCGGCGAAGTCGCCTTCGACGAACACGGCGTTGAAGCTGTCGCGGACGCTGGCGAGCGGATGGTCCTTCGGGACCATCGCCGGGTGAACGCGAACGCTCACCTCGTCGCTGGCGGCGTCGCGTTCGACGATGCCGAGCAACTTGATGCAGTAGCCGAGACGGTCGGCGATCGTGATCTGTTGGCCGGTGACGCGACTGATGCCCTCGTGGTAGACGTCGCCCGCCACGACCTTGGTCCCGAACGCGGCCGTGGCGATGATGGCCGCCTTCGCCCCGGCGTCGTAGCCCTCCACGTCGGCGGTCGGATCTCGCTCGGCGTAGCCGAGGGCCTGGGCCTCGGCGAGCGTGGCGTGGTAGTCGCCCGGCGCGCCACCGAGCACGGCATCGGTCATCTTCGTGAGGATGAAGTTCGTCGTGCCGTTGATGATTCCCATCACCCGTGTGATCGGCTCGCCGTAGAGGCTCTCGCGCAGCGCACGCATGATCGGGATGCCGCCTGCGACCGCCGCCTCGAACAGAAGATCGCGTCCGGCGAGATCCGCGGCGGCGTACAGCTCGGCGCCACAGTTGGCGAGCAGTTCCTTGTTCGCCGTGACCACGGGTTTGCCGTTCTTCAACGCCTCGAGGATCAGCGCCCGTGCGGGTTCGATCCCGCCGATGGCCTCGACGACGAGGTCCACACCGGGGTCACCGACGACGGACTGCGTGTCGTGTGTCAACAGCGATGGGTCGAGCTCGACGTCGCGCGGCGCCGACACGTTTCGGACGGCGACGGTGGCGACCTCGAGGCGGAGCCCGGTCCGCTGCTCGACCGCGTCGGCCTGGGTCCGCACGAGGTCGATCAGCGCCGCCCCCACGTTGCCGCATCCGAGCACGCCGATCCGGATCGTCCTCACGTCACTCACCTCGCTCACCCCGCCGAGGCTACGGGATGGCCACCGCACCCGCCGAGAACGTTCGGGGTCAGAGTCGCCGCGTTCTCGAGCACGTTCGGGGTCGGAGTCGACGCGTTCTCGAGCCGGAGACGGGACGGATCGTTGATGTGACACCCTCCGGTCACGATCGGCTCATGGCACGCGCACGACGAACCGACCTCGTTCAGCCCTTCCTGCACATCTACTCCCGGGGAGCAGATCAGCAGGACATCTTCTCCGCCGACCACGATCGACGCCTGCTCGAGCAACTCATGGCCGAGGCGAGCGAGCGCCACGCCATCGGCATCCACGCCCTCGCATTCATGTACAACCACTTCCACGTGATCGTCGATCGGCGTAGCGGCGGTGACGTCTCGGCCGCGCTGCAGTTCGCACTCGGCAGATACGCGCTCGCGTACAACGCGGCGGCCGAACGAACCGGGCCGCTGTTCACCGGTCGGTTCGGCGCGACGGAGATCGAGACCTCGGAACAGCTCCTCCAATGCTCTCGGTACCTCCACCTCAACCCGCTCGAGTTCGTGCCGCTGGCCGCCATCACCTCGTACCGCTGGTCGACGCTCAGCGCGTACGCGGGACGGCGCGAGGCTCCACCGTGGCTCACGACCGACTACCTCCCCAGCCTGTATCACCGATCGGCCGAGGAGTACGTGGAGTTCGTCCTGGCCCCGCAGGCATCGGACCGGTACGGCAGGCCCGTCCAGCCATGGCAGACGCTCACCCTCACCGACGTGGACGACGCAGTACGACACCACTCGAGCGGTGTTCGGCAACGGGCACCGCGCCGAGGCGTCAGCGATTCGACATTGCTCGCGATCACTGCGGCAGTCCAACTTCGGGTCGAAAAGTCGGCGGCGATCGCAGCCCACCATGGGCTCGGATCGTGCAGCTCGGCGAGAACAGCGGCGAGACGAGGTCGGGTCCGCGCCGCCCGCGACGAAGCATTCCGCCGTCGGCTGAACGCCGTTCTCGACCGGCTTCGATTCCTCGCCGACAACGCAGGACTCACACTCTCGCCGCCGTCCGCAGCAGCCTGACCGCAACGTCGACGTCACCGACAGCGACGCGTGGAGTCAAGAACGCAACGACTCCGACCCCCAACGTTCTCCAAGAACGCAACGACTCCGACC
>JBCBDK010000248.1:0-6299 GCA_038529675.1 Actinomycetota bacterium | reverse complement strand
CGATCACCGCCAGCGACAACGGCGCCACCACGGCGAGGGCGACCAGGCCGAACTCTTCGCGCAGGCCGTTCCCGGTGCCGTCGAGGACGAGGTACACGGTGTAGGCGACGTAGATGACGAGGAACATGATCCCCTCGAGTCGCTCGATCTGCAGACGCGTGATCGCGTACGGCAACGCGAGGATGGCAGCGGCGAGCATCACCGGCAGGTTCAACGTCTGCAGCGAACTCTCGACGGGCAGATCGGAGTGCGTGGCGCTGACGAGGCCGAGGACGAATAGCAGGTTGAACACGTTCGAGCCGATCGCGTTGCCGAGCGCCACGTCGGCGTTGCCTCGGAGCGCAGCGATCACCGAGGTGGCGATCTCGGGTGCTGAGGTGCCGACGGCGAGGACGGTCAGGCCGACCACGAGTTCCGACATGCCCCAGCTCAGCGCCAACGATCCGGCGCCACTGACGACGAACTGCGCGCTGATCGCCACCCCGACGGCACCGATGGCGAACAGCGCGACCGCCCCGACGAACGTGTCGGCGATCCGTTCGAACCCGAGGATCAACCACGATCGATCGCCCCGGTCGGCGCTGTCGCTGTCGGCATCGGTCGTTGGGGCGTCGGCGGCCGGGACGGGAGCTGGAGCGGTCGCAGCGACCCCGAGCCGTTCGTTGCGGCGGGACACGAGGATCGTGCTCGTGATGTACGTGATCAGACAGGCGACGAGGATGAACCCGTCGGACTGGGTGATGTTGCCGTCGAGTCCGAGCACGAGGACCAGCACGGACGACGCGATCATCACCGGTGCGTCGAGCATCACCGCCTGACGGGACACGTTGATCGCCCGGATGACCGCAACGATCCCGAGGACGAGGAGCACGTTGGCGATGTTGGAGCCGACGACGCTGCCGAGCGCCAGACCGGACTCGCCGTTGTCCGCAGCCCGCCACACGACGGCCAGTTCGGGCGCGCTCGTTCCAGCCGCCACGATGGTCAGCCCGATCACGAGGGGCGGTAGGCCGAACTTCGCGCCGATCACCGAGGCGGCTCGGACGATGGCCGTGCCGGCGATGACGAGACCGACCAGGCCTCCGAGCAGTTCGAGCGCCGCGGTCACCGCCCGAAGGGTAGTGACCGAGGTCGGTGAACAGATCGTTTCCGATTGCTCTTTCCGAGAGGACTGGTTCAGCCCGGTTCGTACGATGTCCGGCGAGCCGAGATGACCCCCTCCACCACGATCAGGTGCCGGCCATGACGGTCTGGCTCCTCCTCGCCCTGCACGTGACGGCCGTCGTGGGCCTCGCGGTCGGTGGTCGCCGTCTTACCAGTCGGTACGCCGTGTTCGGCGTCGCCGCGATTGCGCCACTCATCACGGCGATCTGGGTCGCGAGCCGGCTCACATCGGACGATCCGTACGTCACGAGCATCACCTGGGTCGGGCAGCTCGACCTGACGATCGCGTTCCGCGTCGACGAGCTGTCGGCGCTGTTGACGCTGATCGTCTCGGGCATCGGCGCCCTCGTGTTCGTGTACGCGATGGGCTACTTCGGCCCGACGGCGACCGGTCTGGCGAAGTTCGGAGCGACGCTGCTCGCCTTCTCGACGGCGATGGTCGGCCTCGTGCTCGCCGACTCGGTGTGGACGCTCTTCGTGTTCTGGGAGCTGACGTCGATCACGTCGTTCCTCCTCGTCGGGCACAAGCATCCCGACCCGGCCACGCGGTACGCCGCCCGCCGCGCGCTGCTCATCACCGCCGCCGGTGGGCTCGTGCTCCTCGCCGGGCTCCTCACCGTGACCAGCGCGACCGTGTCGGGCGGTTCGGGCTCGGTCGGCTTGCGCGACCTCACGCCGGTCGGCGGGACCGCCGGCGCGATCGGTGCCGTGCTGATCCTCGTCGCCGCGGCGACCAAGTCGGCGCAGGTACCCTTCCACGTCTGGCTGCCGGGAGCGATGGCCGCGCCCACGCCGGTGAGTGCCTACCTGCACTCGGCGACCATGGTAAAGGCGGGCGTCATCCTCGTCCTGCTCCTCCAGCCCGCGTTGGCTGAGACAGGCCCGTGGACGCCCGTCGGCCTCGCGTTCGGACTGGGGTCGATGCTGTGGGGTGCGATCGGGGCGCTGCGCCACCGCGACGCCAAGCTCATCCTGGCGTGGGGGACTGTGTCGCAGCTCGGATTGATGATCGCGCTGCTCGCCGTCGGTCCCGGCAAGGCGACGTTCGCGGCGCTGTCGATCCTCGTCGCCCACGCGATCTTCAAGGCGGCGCTGTTCATGGTGGTCGGTGAGGTCGACGTCCGGACCGGCACCCGCGACATCACCAAGCTGTCGGGACTCGCACGTTCGATGCCGATCGCCTTCGTCGTCGCGGTCGTGTCGGGCGCGTCGATGGCCGGCGTGCCGCCGCTGCTCGGGTTCGCAGCGAAAGAGGCGGCGATCGAGGCCGGACTGAAGCTCGACGGCGCCGAGCGAGTCGTCCTCCTCGGCGGGGTGATCGTCGGCTCGGTGTTCACTGTGGCCTACACGTTGCGCTTCCTCATCGGCGTCTTCGGGTCGCGCGCACCGGAGGCCGACGATGCTGATCGCCCGAGCGATGTCGCACCGCGCCGGTCGCCGATCACCGCGGTGACCGTGCCACTCGCGCTCGGCAGCGTCGTCGGGTTCGTCGCGCTGACCGCGGTGTCGAATCGCGTGGCCGCGGCGGTGAGCCTGGTCGACGAGAAGGCGGCGACGTTCGAGCTGATCCGGTGGCCCGGGTTGAAGGCGGCGTTCGTGATCTCGATGGCGATCGTCGCGGCCGGTTCGGTGCTCGGTGCAGCACTCGCTCGCCAGACACTTCGCGCACCGGAACCGCTCGGCGCTCGTTCGGTCGACCGGTTGGTCGACGTCGTGCTGTCGATCGCCCAGCGCATCGCCCGGGTGCAGCACGGTTCGCTGCCGCTGTACGTGATGACGATGTGTCTGGTCGCGGCCTCGGTGGCCGTCCCCTTCGTCGGCGACGTAGATCTCGATGCGCTCGTCCGCTGGGACGAACCGATGCAAGCCGTGCTCGGTGTCGTCGTCCTCGTCGCCGCAGCGGCGACGGTCAGCGTGGGCGGTCGATTGGCAGCCGCGCTGTCGCTCGGCGCGGTCGGGTTCGGTGTCGCCGGGCTGTTCGTCGTGCAGGGTGCGCCCGACCTCGCCCTCACGCAACTGCTCGTCGAGACGGTCATCGTCGTCGGGTTCGTCATCGGGTTCGGGCGGCTGGGCCGCAGCTTCCCGCGGGTCGGTGTCGCATGGCGGCCGATCCGGTTGGCGGTCGCCGCGCTCGTCGGGATCGGCGTCATGACCGGCCTCGCCGCGAGCGCCAGTCGCCCGAGCGGCACCCCACCGCTCGACGAACTCACCGCCCAGTCGGTTGACACCGGCGGCGGCAACAACATCGTCAACGTCATCCTCACCGACATGCGAGCGCTCGACACTTTCGGCGAGATCATCGTGCTGGCGGTGGTCGCGGTCGGCGTGGTGTCGCTCGCCCGCGCTGGACGCACGACCGACGACGAGTCGGCAACGCTCCCCGACGAAGGCGCAGCCGACCTCCTGCGGCGCGCCGAGCCGGTGAGCGCAGGCGACCGGATCGGAGGTACCTCGTGATCTCCTCACGCTCGATCGTCGTTCGAACCGGGATCCGCCTCGCCAGCCCGCTCGCGCTCGTCGTCGCCGGCTACCTCTTCTTCGCCGGGCACAACCAGCCGGGCGGGGGGTTCGCAGCCGGCCTCGTGCTGGGCGCTGTCGTCGCGCTCCGCGCCGTCGTCGGGTTGGTCACGCCGCGCCGCGCGAGCTGGATCCTCGCGCTCGGTGGGACGATCGCGGGGCTCGTTGCGGTCGCCCCGATCGTCGCCGGCCACACGCTGCTCGACCAGGTCGTCGTCGAGACGACGCTGCCGTTGCTCGGCAAGGTCAAGGCCGGCTCGGCACTGGTGTTCGACCTCGGCGTCACGATCCTCGTCGTCGGGCTCATCGTCGCCGTGCTCGAGGCGCTCGACGTGTACGACCTGCGCTCCCGGACCAGTCGTTCGGTCGTGCAGTCCGACGGCGCCCGGGTCGACCCGGCGCGGGTCGCCGCACAGCCGACCGACACCGAGTCGATCGGGGCGCCGGACGATGCCGGCATCGAGCGGGGCGGTACCCGGTGAGCGGTGCGCTGATCCTCGTCGTCGGCGGGCTCGTGACCGTGGGTGTGTACCTGGTCACCTCACGCGTGCTCAGCCGCATCGTCCTCGGTTTCGCGCTCCTCGGTCACGCTGCGGTCGTCGCGCTGCTCGCAGCCGGTGGCCCTGCGGGCGATCCGCCGCTCGCCGATCGACTGGGCGACGACGCGGCCTCGGGCGGTGAAGGGATCGCCAATCCGCTGCCGCAGGCACTGTCGCTCACCGCGATCGTCATCTCGTTCGGGCTCACGCTGTTCGTGCTGGCGCTTGCCCGGCGTCAACGCGAGCTGCACGGCGACGACCTGGTCGAGGACGATCTCGAGGACCGCCGCGTGGCGGCGACCGAGCACGTCGTCGACGACACCGAGACCGATCGATTCGACGAGACCGACCGGACCGACCACCTCGACCCGAGCGTCGACGACCCCGACGACGGTGTCGACGTCGGCTTCGAGCGCGCCGGCACCGGCCGCTCCGTCGACGCTCCGACGGACAGCGACACGACGGAGGCCGGCTCGTGAGCTCCGTCGTCGGACTCGTCGTCGCCGTGCCGCTCGTGGCGTCGATGCTCGCACTGGCGATCCGACGCCACGGCATGTTCCGTGACGTCCTGGTCACCTCGTCGCTGGCATCGACCACCGGACTCGCGATCGCGCTGCTGTTGTCGGTGCGCACCGACGGGACGGTCGTCGTGCGCGTCGGGGACTGGTCGCCCGAGTTGGGCATCGTGCTCGTCGCCGATCGGTTCGCCGCGCTCGTGCTCGCCGTCGCGATGGTGACGATCTTGCTCGTCGAGCTCTTCGCGATCGGGCAACGCCGAACCGCCTCGGGGGCGGACCCCACGGTCGTCGGCCCGATGCTGCTCGTGCTCACCGGTGGTGTCGCGCTCTCCGTCCTGACCGGTGACCTGTTCACGCTGTTCGTCGCGTTCGAGCTGATGCTGGTTGCGTCGTATGTGCTGCTCACCCACCAGGGTCGTCGCGGCCAGGTGGGCTCGGGGATGACGTACGTCGTCATCAACCTGCTCGCGTCGACGTTCTTCCTCTTCGGCGTCGCGTTCGTGTATGCGGCGACCGGCACGGTCAACTTCGCGCTCCTGGCCGAGCGCATCCCCGAACTGTCGAGTGGTGTCCGGTGGGGTATCGGGCTGTGGTTCCTGGTCGTCTTCGGGACGAAGGCGGCGATCTTCCCGCTGTTCTCCTGGCTGCCCGACAGCTATCCGACGGCGCCGACCACGATCACCGCCGTGTTCGCCGGCTTGCTCACCAAGATCGGCGTCTACGTGATGATCCGGTTCCATGTGCTGACCGGCATGGACGACCTCGGACCGCTCATGCTCGTGATCGCCGGGTTCACGATGGTCGTCGGCGTCGCCGGAGCGCTGGCGCAGGATGACGTCAAGCGGATCCTGTCGTTCCACATCATCAGCCAGATCGGCTACATGCTGATGGGGCTCGGCTTGTTCTCGGTCGCCGGTGTCGCTGGTGCGATCTTCTTCCTCGTCCACCAGATCCCGGTCAAGACCGTCCTGTTCCTCGTCGGCGGGCTGATCGAGACCGATCGCGGCACCTCGGCCCTCGACCGCGTGAACGGTCTCATCACTCGCCGCCCGATCGTCGCCGCTGCGTTCGGACTCGGCGCACTCAGCCTCGCCGGCCTGCCCCCGTTCTCGGGATTCGTCGCGAAGTTCGCGCTCATCGACGCGGGCATCGAGATCGACTCGGTCGCGATCGTCGTGGTCGCGCTCGTCGGCAGCGTGTTCACGCTGCTGTCGATGACCAAGATCTGGCTCGGCGTGTTCTGGGGAAAGCCCGACGATGACCCTGGCCTCGACGTGACAGCCTGCCCGCCCGCGTCGTGGTCGACGATGATGGGAGCGATGCTCGCGATGATCGGTGTCACCGTCGCCGTGGCGTTGCTCGCGGGGCCGATCCACGACATCAGCGTCGATGCGGCACGGGAGTTGCTGGGTGGCTCCGCCTACACCTCGCTCGTCCTGGAAGCGGGCCGATGAACGACACGACGCCGCCTCCGACGCCGCCCGCCGAGCACGTGGTCTCGGAGCAGGACGAACTCGGGAACGCCGCAGCGCGCCTCGACGCCGGCGCGCTCCGGCGACTC
>JBCBDK010000247.1:0-6361 GCA_038529675.1 Actinomycetota bacterium | reverse complement strand
TGTCGACGCTGCCCGACCGCCCGAACACCGCGCTGCTCGTGATCGACGTGCAGACCGACGTCGTCGCCGCCCGATGTCGCCAATTGTGCGAGGAAGTACGGGTGCAGCGTCGGCAGCATGGACGCGACTGCACGAAGCAGTGTGGCGACGACGAACAGACCTCGGTGCTGCGCAACCAGCGATCGGATCGCGCGGAACGAGGCCTCGCCGCCCGTGGAGACGGGGCGGGGAGCGAGCACCTGTCGACCGTACCCCGCACGATTTCGCCGAAGCGCAGAGGTTTGGACGACAACCTTGTCGTTCGCCGTTGCGCGGGGCTAGGTTGCACGTCTGACCGTGAAGCGGGTCCCGTGAGGCCCGGACGGAAGGACACACATGACGAAACGGGTCCTCGAACCCGACGACGTGCGCCGCGCCACAACGCGCATGGCCCACGAGATCATCGAACGCAATCAGGGCCTTGCCGGCGTCGCTCTGATCGGTATCCAGACCGGCGGCGTGTGGCTCGCCGAAGCGTTGGGTGCTGCGATCGCCCGGATCGACGCCGAGGCACAGGTGCCCGTCGGTTCGATCGACGCGTCGCTCCACCGCGACGACATCGGGTTGCGTCCGGTCACACCAGCGGCGGTCAGCGACCTCAACGTCGACGTCGACGGTACGACGATCGTGCTCGTCGACGACGTGCTCTTCACCGGGCGGACGGTCAGAGCCGCCATGGATGCACTCGGCGACTACGGCCGGCCACGTGCGATCCAACTCGCCGTCATGGTCGACCGCGGCCACCGGGAGCTGCCGATCCGCCCCGACTTCGTCGGCAAGAACCTGCCGACGTCGGTCGCCGAGGACGTGGCGGTCACCGCCGACGGGGTGACGATCCGATGACCCGGCACAAGACCTGTATCAACTGGTGTCAGACACCAGTTGATACACGCGACGGATCGGTGGTCCGATGAGGTCCCTGTTGTCGATCAAGGAGCTCGGCCCCACGGGCGTCCGTCGCATCCTCGATCTCGCCGACACGATGGCCGAGGTCAACCGGCGACCGAACCCGAAGGTGCCCGCGCTCCGGGGCAAGACGATCTGCAGCGTGTTCTTCGAGGACTCGACGCGTACCCGACTCAGCTTCGAGACGGCCGCCAAACGGTTGAGTGCCGACACGATGACCTTCGCAGCCAACCAGTCGAGCCTCAGCAAGGGCGAGAGTCTGCGGGACACGATCGAGACGATCGGCGCGATGGGTGTCGACGCGTTCGTCGTCCGACACGGCTCGACCGGCGCCCCGTGGCTGATCGACGGCTGGACCAACGGAGCGGTCGTCAACGCCGGCGACGGCTGGCACGCCCACCCGACACAGGGGTTGCTCGACGCCTACACCGTCCGCACCGCGCTCAACCGGCCGGACGGCTTCGACGGGCTTCGAGTCGCCGTCGTCGGCGACGTCAAGCACAGCCGGGTCGCCCGGTCGACTTCGAACGCGTTCGAGGCGCTCGGCGCCCACGTCACGTGGGTCGCACCGGCCACGCTCCTGCCGCCGCACGTCGAGCGCGACGCGACCGACGACCTCGACGCCGTCATCGATGACGGGCTCGATGTCCTGTATCTGCTGCGGATGCAGAACGAGCGGATGACCGAAGCGCTGGTGCCGTACCTGCGCGAGTACACGTCCCGTTTCGGCCTCACCGCTGAACGCGCCGCCAGGCTCGAACCACAGACCCTCGTGATGCACCCGGGCCCGATGAACCGCGGTGTCGAGATCGCGGTCGACCCCGCCGAACTGCCGGGCGCGGTGATCACCCAGCAGGTCACGAACGGCATCGCCGTCCGCATGGCGGTGCTGTTCGACGTGTTGTCGTCCGGTGCCGACACCGATGCCGACGCGGCACTCACCGCGACCCACGAAGGAGCGACCTCATGACGTCGACCACCCACCTGCTCGTCACCGGCGCGACGGTCATCGATGCGAACGGCGAGCGCCGCGTGGACGTTCGAGTCAACCAAGCGGCCGGGACGGTCGCCGAGGTCGCCGACAGACTCGAGCCAGGCGACAGCGATCACCACCTCGATGCCACCGGCCACGTGCTGTGCCCCGGATTCGTCGACCTCCACACCCACCTGCGCGAGCCGGGCAAGGAAGAGGCCGAGACGATCGAGACCGGGTCACGAGCTGCTGCGCTCGGTGGCTACACCGCGGTGGTCGCGATGCCGAACACCGACCCCACTCAGGACTCGGTCGCCGTCGTCGACTTCGTCCGCCAGCAGGGGATCCGGGCCGGCTTGTGCGACGTCCATCCGTCGGGGTCGATCACGGTCGGGCGCCAGGGAACCGAGCTGACGCCGTTCGCCGAACTCGCGGCTGCAGGCGTCCACCTGTTCACCGACGACGGCAACGGCGTCCAGGACCCACAGCTGATGCGACGCGCCTTCGAGTACGCACGTGGCGTCGGCGTGACGCTCGCCCAACACTGCGAGGTCGAGCGGCTCACCGAGGGCGCGGTGATGCACGAGGGGGAGTGTTGCTCGCACCTCGGCCTGCCGGGTTGGCCGGCGCTCGCCGAGGAGCTGATGGTGCACCGCGACATCGAACTCGTCCGCCTCACCGGCGCACCGGCGCACTTCCTCCACCTCTCGACGGCGCGCTCGGTCGAGCTGGTCCGCGCTGCGAAGGCTGACGGCCTCCCCATCACTGCAGAGGCGACGCCGCACCACGTGAGCCTCACCGACGAGCTCCTGCGGTCGTACTCGGCGATCTACAAGGTCAACCCGCCGCTTCGCACGATGGCCGACGTCGAGGCGGTGAGATCTGGGCTCCGAGACGGCACGATCGACGCGATCGCCACCGACCATGCGCCACACGTGGCGGCCACGAAGGAGCAGCCGCTCGACCAGGCACCTCCTGGGATGGTCGGTCTCGAGACCGCGCTCGGTGTGTCGATCGCCCATCTCGACATGCCCCTCGCCGAGGTGATCGGTGCGCTGTCGTGGAAGCCGGCGGTGATCGCCGGACTCGCCGACCGGCACGGCCGCCCGATCGAGCCGGGCGAGCCCGCCAACCTGACGGTGTTCGACCCGACCGCCGAGTGGGAGGTGGTCCCGGCGCTCCTCGCGAGCAAGTCGAAGAACACCCCGTACGTCGGCGTGCCGCTCCGGGGGCGGACCGTGCACACGATGCTCGAGGGCCGACTGACGGTCGAGGACCGAGCGGCCACCCGATGAGCGCACGAATCACTCAAGCGAATGATCATTCAGTACGATGCATGAACATGCACCAGCAGCAGGAGGGCGTAGCTCGATGAGCACGACCATCACCCCGGGTCAGCTCGTGCTGGCCGACGGTTCGGTCTTCGAGGGAGAACTGATCGGTGCACGTGCGCCGATCTCGGCGGGCGAGGTGGTGTTCAACACCGTCCTCTCCGGCTATCAGGAGGTGATCACCGACCCCAGCTACGCCGGCCAGATCATCACGTTCACGTATCCGCACATCGGGAACTACGGCGTGAACGCCACCGACTTCGAGTCGGTCGGCACCTTCTGCCGGGGCGTCATCATTCGCGATCTCGCTCGACGCCACAGCAACTACCGCGCCCAGGGCAGCCTCGACGCGTTGCTGTTCGAGCGGGGGCTGTCGGGCATCGCCGGCGTCGACACCCGCCGGCTCACGCGCATCATTCGTGAGTCCGGCGCGATCCCGGGTGCGTTCGGCTCGGCCGGCACCGACGAACTCCGTGCCGCCGCCGAGGCCGAACCCGGCACCGACGGCGTCGACCTCGTCCGCACGGTCACCACACCGCGGCCGTACACGATCGAGGCGACCGGCGACGGCCGCCGCACGATCGTCGCTATGGACTTCGGGATGAAGCGCAACATCGGTCGCAACCTCGCACGGCTCGGCACGGTGCACGTCGTGCCCGCGTCGACGAGTGCGGATGAGATCCGCTCGATGGACCCCGACGGTGTGTTCCTCTCCAACGGTCCCGGCGATCCGGCGATGGTGCAGTACGCCGCGGATACGATCCGCGAACTGCTCGGCTCGGTGCCGATCTTCGGGATCTGCCTCGGGCACCAGCTGCTCGGGCGTGCGCTCGGCGCCGAGACGATCAAGCTCAAGTTCGGCCACCACGGTGGGAACCACCCCGTCAAGAACCTCGACACCGAGATCGTCGAGATCACCAGCCAGAACCACAACTTCGCTGTCGACCCCGGCACCTTGCCCGACGGCGCTCATGTGACCCACGTCAACTTGAACGACGGCGTGTGCCAAGGCCTCGCCGTGCCCGACCAGCGGGCGTTCAGCGTGCAGCATCACCCGGAGGCGAATCCCGGTCCACACGATGCGAAGTACCTGTTCGACCAGTTCGAACGGTTGATGGAGACCGGACGCATCGCCGAACCGACCAGCGACGGAAAGGTGGATGCCTGATGCCCAAGCGCACCGACATCGAATCGATCCTGATCATCGGCTCCGGCCCGATCGTCATCGGCCAGGCCTGCGAGTTCGACTACTCGGGGACCCAGGCGTGCCGGGTCCTCAAGGAGGAGGGGTTCCGCGTCATCCTCGCCAACTCGAACCCGGCGACGATCATGACCGACCCCGACTTCGCCGACGCGACCTACATCGAGCCGCTCACGTGGGAGGTGCTCGCCGCGATCATCGAGAAGGAGCAGCCCGACGCCGTACTGCCCACGCTCGGCGGGCAGACCGGGTTGAACCTGGGCATCGAGCTGTTCGAGAAGGGCATCATCGGTGTGCCCGGCACGCCGGAGATGATCGGCGCCGACGCCGAAGCGATCGCCACCGCAGAGGACCGCCAGCAGTTCAAGGACGCGATGCTCGAGATCGGACTCGATGTGCCCCGATCGGGGATCGCCCACACGATGGACGAGGCGCGCGGCGTCCTCGACGAGATCGGTCTGCCCGTCATCATCCGCCCGGCGTACATCCTCGGCGGCCGCGGTACCGGGATCGCCCACACCGCCGAGGAGTTCGAGGAGGTCGCGGCGAACGGCCTCGCCGCCAGCCCGATCTCGGAGATCCTCGTCGAGCAGTCGATCGTCGGGTGGAAGGAGTACGAGCTCGAGGTCATGCGCGACCACGCCGACAACTGCGTGATCATCTGCGGCATCGAGAACGTCGACGCGATGGGCGTGCACACCGGTGACTCGATCACCGTCGCGCCGATCCAGACTCTGACCGACGTCGAGTACCAGGAGATGCGCGACGCCGCGTTCAAGTGCATCCGTCGTGTCGGGGTCGAGACCGGCGGCTCGAACGTTCAGTTCGCCGTGCATCCCCAGACCGGACGCCAGGTCGTGATCGAGATGAACCCCCGCGTGTCGCGCTCGTCTGCACTCGCGTCGAAGGCCACCGGCTTCCCGATCGCCAAGATCGCCGCCAAACTCGCCATCGGCTACCGCTTGGACGAGATCGACAACGACATCACCATGTCTGACGCAGCCGTCGAAGCGACTGGAGTCGCCGCCGTGCTGAACCGGGGATCCATGCCTGAGGCGGGTCTCCGGTACGCGACACCGGCTGCCTTCGAGCCGGTGATCGACTATGTCGTGACCAAGATCCCTCGCTGGGCGTTCGAGAAGCTGCCCGGCACCAGCGGGGTGCTCGGCACCCAGATGCAGTCCGTCGGCGAGGCGATGTCGATCGGACGGACCTTCCCCGAGTCGCTGCAGAAGGGGCTCCGCTCGCTCGAACAGGGCCGGCTCGGCCTGAACTGTGATCCGGGTGAGGCGGAGTACTCGCCCGATCGAGTCGATGACGACGAGGTGCTGCGGCAGGTGGCGATCCCCACCCCACACCGGCTCTTCCTCGCCGCCGAGGCGCTTCGCCGCCCGACGATCAGCCTCGAACAGGTGCACGAGGCGTCGCACATCGACCCGTGGTTCCTCGATCAGATGCTGATCATCATCGAAGAGCGCGACGTGCTCGCCGAGCTCGGCCTCGCCGGGATGGACCGTCGGTCGTGGCGGCGGGCCAAGCAGCTCGGCTACGCCGACGCGCAGCTCGCCTACCTGTGGGGTGTCGACGAGGCCGAGGTCCGAACGGCACGGATCGGAGCCGGTGTACTGCCGACCTACAAGACCGTCGACACGTGCGCCGCGGAGTTCGCTGCGGAGACGCCGTACCACTACTCGACCTGGGAGGACGAGAGCGAGGTCCGCAGCTCGGACCGCCAGAAGGTCGTGATCCTCGGGTCGGGCCCGAACCGGATCGGGCAGGGGATCGAGTTCGACTACTGCTGTGTGCACGCGTCGTTCTCGCTAAAAGAACTTGGGTTTGAAACCATCATGGTGAACTCCAACCCGGAGACGGTATCGACTGACTACGACATCAGTGATAAGCTCTACTTCG
>JBCBDK010000246.1:0-6378 GCA_038529675.1 Actinomycetota bacterium | reverse complement strand
CCGTGAGGTGCAGTTGAAGATGGAGGAGAACGCGCTCGCGATCCTCACCCGCATCTTCGATGCCGCCGTCGAGCGCGGTCAGCTTCCCGCCGGGCTCGAACCGAAGCGCGAGGCGGCGCATCTGATGGGCCCCATGGTGTTCAACGCCCTGGTGATCCGCGAGGTGGTCGACCACGACCTCGTCGTCCGCATCGTCGACAACTGGCTCGCCGGCATCACCCACCCCTGACCCACCAGTTGGATTTCTGCTCGGGGACAGAATCCAACACCCCCGACCCACGAGTTGGATTCTTGCTCGGGGACAGAATCCAACGCTGGCGGATGGCGGTCACACCCGGGCGTCGTGGCCGGACCAGAACGGGGCGCGCAGTTCGCGCTTGAGCACCTTGCCGCTGCCGGTCTTCGGCAACTCGTCGCGCCAGCTGATCGAGCGCGGGATCTTGTAGCCGGCGAGGTGCTCTCGTGAGTGCGCGTCGACGGTGGCGTCGTCGAGGTCCGATCCGAGCCGGCGGACCACCACTGCGTGCACCGACTCACCCCAGTCCTCGTCGGGGATGCCGAACACCGCTGCCTCGTAGACGTCGGGATGCAGTTCGAGCGCCGCCTCGATCTCGGCCGGATAGATGTTCATCCCACCCGAGATGATCATGTCCTTCTTGCGATCGCAGATGTAGAGGAACCCCTCGTCGTCGCGGTAGGCGATGTCGCCGACGGTCTGGAAGCCGTCGCGGTGGTCCTCTTCGAACTTGTCGCGCTGCTTGTAGTAATCGCTGAACACCGACGGCGAGCGCACGTACAACTCGCCGGTCGCATCGGGCCCGGTGCCGTCGACGATCTCACCGAGGTCGTCGTAGAGCCGAATCTCGACCAGCGGTGCTTCCTTGCCGCACGAGCCCGGCTTGCGCATCTGGTCCTCCGGGCGAAGGATCGTGTTGACACCGAGTTCGGTCGAACCGTAGATCTCGAAGAGTGACACGGGCGGCAGGTCGCGCACGTACGCCTGCTTGAGGGCGAAGCTCCACGGCGCCGCGTTGGCGATCATGATCCGCAGCGACGACACGTCGTAGCCGGCCTTCACGTCGTCGGGCAGGTTGGTCACCATCCGGATCGGTGTCGGTGCAGCGAACGTCGAGGTCACGCCGTGGGTCTCGACGAGACGCAGCCAGTCTTCGGGGTCGAACTTGCGCTGGACCACCGTGGTCTGGCCCATGGCCATCGCGATGGCCATGAACCCGCCGGGCCCGGAGTGGTAGAGCGGACCGGTCGTCAGGTACACGTCGTCCGCCCGGTAGCCGATGTACTCGAGCATCGCCCGGCCCTGCTCGGGGTCACGCGCCGTGCGACGGAGGGCGCCCTTCGGCTTGCCGGTCGTCCCCGACGTGTAGATCATCGTCGCACCCGTCGACTCGTCGTCGATCTCGTCGGGAACGATCGGCGTCGAGTCGGCCGCGGCGGTCAGCAGATCGGCCGCCACCATGTGTGCCGGCGCGTCGCCGGGTAACTCGCCGTCGAACACGACGATCTGCTCGACCTTCGGGATCCGGTCGGCGACGCGGACGAGCAGCGGGGCGAATTCGGCATCGACGTAGACGACGGTCGCGTCGGAGTGGTCGACGACGTAGGCCGCCTCGTCGTCGGTCAGTCGATAGTTCAACGGCACCGCGACCGCACCGACCTTGCGAGCCGCGTTGATCCCCTCGACCACGCCGATCGAGTTCTGACCGCACCACACGAGCTTCGTGCCTGCGCCGACGCCCAGGTCGCGGAAGACGTGGGCGAGCCGGTTCGCCGACACCTCCAGTTCGGCGTAGGTGCAAACGACGGGTGCGACGTCCGGACGGTCGTCGATCACCGCTGGTTTGTCGGGCTGCGCTGCAGCCAGCGCCGTGAGCAGGTCGTCGGGCATGCCACTTCGTAGCACGCGACCGACGGTGGTCCGGGAGGCGCAGGTGCGGCGCTCGACACGACCGGAAGTTCGGTGCGGTTCGGTCAGGTCTGCGGTTCGGTCCGGTCCGCGGTTCGGTCCGGTCCGCGGTTCGATCAGGTCTGCGGTTCGGTCCGGTCCGCGGTTCGCACTACGGGCTGACGGTGACGGTGTCGCCGACACGGACCACACCGGGTCGGAGCACGGATGCATACCAACGCGTGCGGCCCGGGTCGCGATCGACATGCATGCGCCCGACGTCGCCGTCGGTGAACCACCGCGCGTTCTTCTGACACGGTTCGGCGGGCGACCACAGCTGACAGCGCACATCGCCGATGTCGAGGATCGTTCCGGCCCGCAACGACGCCCAGTCGAGCCCGCCGATCGTGACGTTCTCGCCGGCCGAGCCCGGAGCGATGGGATGCCCCTCGGCGACGAACGCAGCGATGGCATCGGAGCTCCACAGACACAACGCCTGCCAGGGACGACCGTGATGGACGCGAGCCGCTTGACGATCGCCCTCGACACCGCGAACGCCGACCTGTGCGTCGTCGACCGGCAGCTTCGGGACGCCGCCGTCGGACCGATGGAGACCGTCGACGGTGCCCGTCGCCGTCGGGAGTGCGTCACCGGCGACTCGCCGCTGATCGGCGATCGAGACGAGCCCGTGCCAGAGGTGATGTGTCCGGTCGATCAGCTCAGCCGAGGCGTCGATCGCACCGAGCACGTCTGCAGTCCGGGCATCGAGACGCCGAGCGAGACCCGCGGGCGCATCGGTCGACCATGCCGCGAGGAAACCGGCGGCGTGGGACAGCGTGCGCTCGGCGTCCTGCTCGTTCCACTCGGACCGGTCGAATCCGCAGCGATCGCACACATCGGACATGGCGCGAACATAGCCAGCGGGCCCACGGTTGGATTCGCCGGACGCGCGGGCGATGCTCGCGCCCGTGGAGATCGTGCCCTACGTGCGTCGTGCCGACTGGCCGCGCCACGACGCGCTCCTCCGCGAGCTGCGGGCAGCGGTCGCGCTCACCTCCGAGCGGTCGATCCGGTTCGTCGAGCTCGACCACCTCCACGACGACGAGCGGTCCGACGTGCGCGTTGCGATCGTGGACGGGCCCGCGCCGGAGCAGCTCGCGTCGTTGCCCGGACTCCAGTGGGTGCAGAGCACGTGGGCGGGCGTCGAGGCGATCATCGCCGACGTGCCCGAGCACGTTCGGATCGCACGGATGATCGATCCGCAACTCGGCCACACGATGGCCGAGGCGGTGCTGGCGTGGACGCTCTATCTGCATCGCGACATGCCGCGCTACGCGGCCCAGCAGACGGCGAAGGAGTGGATCGAGCAGCCGCTCGTCCGCACCTCGGATCGTCGCGTCGGCGTGCTCGGACTCGGCGCGCTGGGCGCCGTAGCGGCGACGACGCTCGCGCAGCACGGCTTCGATGTCGCCGGCTGGTCGCGAACACCGCGAGCGGTATCCGGCGTCGAGACCCACGCCGGTGAGACCGGCCTCGCGATGCTCCTCGAACGATCCGACATCGTCGTCAACCTCCTGCCCGACACTCCTGACACGCTCGGGTTGCTCGATGCGAGGGCGTTCGCGTCGATGCCCGATGGCGTAGGACTCATCAACTTCGGCCGTGGGCCGACCGTCATCGACGATGACCTGCTCGCTGCGCTTGCCGACGGTTCGGTCGAGCACGCCGTGCTCGACGTGTTCGTGACCGAGCCGCTTCCGGACGGTCATCCGTACTGGGACCACCCTCGGGTGACGGTGCTGCCGCACATCTCCGGCCCGACCAGCCCGGACACCGCCGCGGTCATCGCGCTCGACAACGTCCGCACCTGGCTCGAGACCGGCGCGCTCCCGACCGACGCGCTCGTCGACCGCGAACGCGGCTACTGACTGCAACATCGACGCCAGGCGACAACGTTCCCGCCTGGCGCCGATGTTGCAGTCGGGGCCGCTCAGGTCGGCGCAGGAACCGGCGACGAGAACTCGAGGACGCCGTCGTCGATCTCGGCGTCGTGCGCCAGCAACACCTGCTTGTCGTACTTGTACGACTGGGCTGCCGTCCACGGGTCTCGGTCCGATTGCTTCGGGAACTCGTGGATCTTGCGCTTCATGTAGCCGGCCGGGAAGTCGTCGACGTACGGCCGCTCGGGCAACCCTTCAGGCGCCACCGGCATGGCCCGTGTCGCGCCATGGTCGTCGAGCTGGCGCAGGATCCGGCAGACGTACTTCGAGACGAGATCCGCTCGCAGGGTCCAGGACGCGTTGATGTACCCGAACGTCGTCCCGAGGTTCGGAATGCCGGAGTACATGAAGCCCTTGTAGGTGAACGTCTGCGCCACGTCGATGGTCTCACCGTCGACCACGGGCGAGACACCACCGAGTGCCAGCAGCGACAAGCCGGTGGCGGTCACGATGATGTCGGCGTCGAGGCGATCGCCGCTCGTGAGCACCACCCCGTTCGCGTCGAAGTGGTCGATGTGATCGGTGACGACGGTGGCGTCACCGGCGTTGATCGCCGCGAAGAAGTCCCCGTCGGGCGACAGGCAGAGACGCTGGTCCCACGGGTTGTACGGCGGGGTGAAGTGCGGATCGCGCTCGAGCGGGAAGTCGTCGCCGGCGTACTTGTCGATCGTCTTGTTGATGAACTTCTTCAGCTTGTCGGGCTTCTTGCGCGAGGTGCTGTAGGCCAGCTCGGTCCGCGACGAGATCAGCTTGCGCAGCACCCGGTACGCCGTCTCCTCGGGCAGCACCTTGCGGAGGACCTTGGCGATCGGGTTCTTCGACGGCGCCGGAAAGATCCAGGTCGGGGTGCGCTGGAGCATCGTGGCGTGTGCGCCGAGCTCGGTGAGCGCCGGGATGAGGGTCACGGCGGTCGCACCCGAGCCGATGACGACGACTTCCTTGCCGTCGAGCTGCTCCTCGGTCTGGAGGTCGTCGGGCCAGAACTGCGGGTGTTCGATCCGGCCGGTGAAGTGCTCTTCGCCGGGGAACTCGGGGCGGTACGGCTCGGTGTAGGAGTAGTAGCCGCTGCACATCTGGAGCCATCGGCACGTGCGGGTGGTGGTGTCGCCGGTGGGCTCGCCGGCGTCGTCGACGTGCGCGATCGTGACGGTCCAGACCGATGTCGCCGAATCCCACGAGGCGTCGGTGACCTTGCGACCGAACGTGATGTGGCGGGTGACGTCGTACTCGTCAGCAGCCTCTTCGAGGTAGTCCTTGATGAGGTTGCCCTTCGCGATCGCCGTGTTGCTCTTCCACGGCTTGAAGTCGAACCCGAAGGTGTAGAGATCGGAGTCGGACCGGATGCCCGGGTATCGGAAGAGGTCCCAGGTGCCGCCGATCGCCCGGCGCGCCTCGACGATCTGGTAGGTGGTACCCGGCATCTCCCGGGTGAGGTGGCAGGCCATCCCGATGCCGGACAGTCCTGCGCCGACGATCAGCACATCGACGTCGGGCTCGGCGCTCGTCGGCATTCCGCCGGTCTGCAACAGCGTTCCAGTCCCCATGGATCGACCGTACCGCGCCCGGTCGCCCCCGGCCCGATCGATGCAACATCGGCGCCAGGCGAACACGTTCTCGCCTGACGGGAATGTTGCAGGTCAGCGGAGGGAGCGATCGCGCAGGAACGCCGTGCGTTCGCGTTCGCAGTCAGGGCGGACGAAGCAGCCGTCGAGGTGGTCGTTGGTCAGCCCTTCGGACTGCATGAACGCGTACGCCGTCGTCGGGCCGAAGAAGCGCCACCCTCGACGCTTCAGGTCCTTCGCCAGCGCGATCGAACGATCGGTCGTCGCCGGAACACCGCCGTCCTCGGTTCGCACCGGCTCCTCGACGGCCCAGGACCAAAGCCAGTCGACGAGGTCGCCCTCGGCGTCGATCAACTCGATCGCTCGCTGGGCGTTGTTGATCGTCGCCTCGATCTTCCCGCGATGCCGGATGATGCCCGCATCGCCGAGCAGGCGCTCGACGTCAGCCTCACCGAACGTCGCGACGCGCTCGATGTCGAAGTCGACGAACGCCGTGCGGAAGTTCTCCCGCTTGCGCAGGATCGTCAACCACGACAACCCCGACTGGAATCCTTCGAGGCAGATCTTCTCGAACAGGCGATGCTGATCGATCGTCGGTCGCCCCCACTCGGCGTCGTGATATCGGCGGTAGTCCTCGTGCTCGCCAGGCCACCAGCACCGGCGCTCACCGTCGCTTCCCACCGCGACGTGCGGGTCGGTCACGACCCGCCGCCGGAGGGAACCGAACGGTTGCGGCGGAGCAAGATCTGCTGCGCGATGGAGGCAGCCTGAACGCCGCTGATCGTCGTGACGTCACCGCTGGCGAGCCCGCGTCCGCTCGCCAGGCCGTGCGACCGCATGTCGAACCAGTGCCACTCGTGTGCGAGCCTCGATCACTCGGTGTGGTTCCATCGCCCGACGCAGAGTTGGCGAT
>JBCBDK010000245.1:0-6379 GCA_038529675.1 Actinomycetota bacterium | reverse complement strand
GCCTGGCTCCGCTGTGGGCCCGTCGCCGCACGGCACACGATCGTCCAGGGTCGCCCGATCGTCGAGGACGGCGCACTCGTCTCCGACCGGCTCGACGAGATGCTTGCCGCACACCTGACGCTGTCCGAGCGCATCCAGCGGCGAGACTGAGGACATGTCTCCCGGGAACGGCCAGCGATCGGTCGCGCTCGCCGTCGTGTTCGCCGGCCTGATCGTGCTCGGTGCGTGCACGACGGCGTCGACCGGCTCGTCCTCGGATCCCGGTGCCGGCTCGGGTTCCGGCGCCGGCGCAGCGGCTGCGGGCGATGCGGTCGCGGTGCCGTTGCCGACGATCGGACTCGGCTCGGACACCGGCTCGGGATCGTCGAACGGTGCCGATACCGCCGACGCCGCCGACGGGATCGAGCGGGTCGTGATGATCGGCGACTCGATCACCGTGGGCGCAACGCCCTACCTGCTCGACGGCTTCGAGGCGATCGGACTTCCGGTCGAGATCGGTGCGAAGCAGGGCAAGCGCATCGACGTGAACTCGAACGGCAACCCAGGCGGCACCCAGATCGCGCAGGAGTTCGCCGACGGGGTGGGAGCAGGTGACGACGTGCTGTGGGTGGTGGCGCTCGGCACGAACGACATCGGCCAGTACGACGATCAGGCCGATGTCGAGACCGAGATCCGTGAGCTGCTGGCGTTCGTCCCCGACGATGCCCCGCTGGTGTGGATCAACACCTGGTTCCGCGACCGGCCCGAGGCGACCGTGATGGTGAACGGGGCGATCGAGTCGGTGCTCCGTGGGCGGGGCGGAGCCACCATTGCCGACTGGGCGACGGTCGCGCCCGGTGACGGAGTGCTGCGCGACGACGGCGTGCACCCGAACGACGACGGCGCCCAGCTCTTCGCCGACCTCGTCGTGGGCACGGTTCGCACCGTCCTCCGACGCTGACACATCCCGGCCAGGCAAAGACGTGCTCGCCTGTCGCCGATGTTTTTGGTTCGGTGTGCGTCGGGGCTGCTGGGTCTGGCGGGATGGGCGGGCTCAGGTGTCCCAGCGGGACTGACCGAAGCGGTAGCCGACGCTGCGAACCGTCTGGATCAGCCCGGCGTGTTCCTCGCCGAGCTTCGCCCGAAGACGGCGGATGTGCACGTCGACGGTGCGAGCCCCACCGTAGTACTCGTAGCCCCACACCCGGCTGAGCAGGATCTCGCGGGTGAACACCTTGCCCGGGTTCTGCGCGAGGAACTTGAGCAACTCGTACTCCATGTACGTCATGTCGAGCGGCCGCCCGACGATCGACGCCTGGTAGGTCTCGAGGTTGAGGACCAGCTCGCCGTACTCGACGAGATCGGCGTGCTGGACATCGACGTCACCGGCGAGCAGGTGCCGCAACCGAGCCTCGAGTTCGGCCGGATGGAACGGCGTGAGGCAGAAGTCGTCGAACAGGTCGTCGCGGTGCTGGAGCTCGTCGAGCTGGTTCCCGCCGATCAGGACGAGCACCGGCGCCGCCGACCCGTGCTGCTTTCGCAGCGACCGGAGGAAGTTCCACGCGCCTTCGGCGTTCTCGGTGACGTCGATGATCACACCCGCCCAGCCCTCGGACGGTTCAGCTTCGCTCGCACTGGCGATCGACGAGACCGCCTTCCACGAGTACGACGCCAGGTCGAGGGTTCGGGCGAGCTCGGGCGATGCCGGGTCCGGGAGGACGGCGAGCATGTGGGCGTTGTCGGCCATCAGCGTCACCGTCCCCTCACAGCGCCCGCAGGTAGCGATCGCGTTCGAACTGAGTGACCGCCGTCTTGTACCCGCGCCACTCACTCCGCTTGTTGCGCAGGAACCACTCGAAGATGTGCTCACCGAGCGCCTCGTGGACGAGGTCGCTGCGTTCCATCACCTGGAGCGCGTCGGCCAGCGACTGCGGCAGCTGATCGATTCCGAGCTTCTCCAGCACGTCGTCGCCGATCTGGAAGAGGTTGGCGTCGGCCTCATCGGGCAATTCGTAACCGGCCTGGACACCGCGCATTCCCGCGGCCAGGATCAGGCTGAACGCGAGGTACGGATTGCACGCAGGGTCGGGTGAGCGGAACTCGATGCGCGTCGCCAGCGGATTCGAGTTCTTCGTGATCGGCACCCGGATCAGCCCGGACCGATTGTTCCGGGCCCAGCTGATGTGCACCGGCGCCTCGAAACCGGGGACGAGCCGCTTGTAGCTGTTGACGGTCTGATTGGTGACTGCGGTGATCTCGCGAGCATGTCGAAGCAGACCGGCGATGAACGCCTTCGCGGTGGGCGACAGGTCGTAGTCGTCGCTCTGCTCGTAGAACGCGTTGTCGTCGCCCTGGAACAACGACATGTGCAGATGCATGCCCGAACCCTGCACACCCTCGAGCGGCTTGGGCATGAACGTGGCGTGGACGCCGTTGCGTGCTGCCATCTCCTTGACGGTCATGCGGAAGGTCATCACCGAGTCGGCCATGGTGAGCGCATCGGTGTGACGGAGGTCGATCTCCTGCTGGCCGGGCGCGTCCTCGTGGAACGAGTACTCGACCGGGATGCCCATCGTCTCCAACGTCCGGATCGTCCGCTTGCGCATCTCGCCGGTGACGTCGTTGATCGTGTGGTCGAAGAAGCCGCCGTTGTCGAACGGCACCGGCGGCTCCCCGCCGGACAGCGGCTCGAAGTAGAAGAACTCGATGTCGGGTGCGACATAGAACGTGAAGCCGGCCTCGTGTGCGGCCTGCACGTGGCGCCTGAGCACCTGGCGCGGATCGCCCTCGAACGGTGAGCCGTCGAGCGCGTGGATGTCGCAGAACACGCGCGCTTCGGGGGCGGTCGTGTCGGCCCACGGGAGCAGTTCGAACGTGTCGGGATCGGGGATCGCGAGCACGTCGGCTTCCTGGACGCGGCTGAACCCGTCGATCGACGACCCGTCGAACGTCATGCCGTCGTCGAGTGCGTTCTCGAGTTCGGCCGGCGAGATCGCCAGCGACTTCAGGTTCCCGAGTACGTCGGTGAACCAGAGTCGGATGAGGCGGACGCCCCGGTCCTCGACCTGGCGCAGGACGTAGGCGCGCTGTTGTTCGTTGCTCATCTCATTCAGGCCCTCTCGTGACGATCCTCTCAGATCTGCCGACAACGAGAAAGGGCGGAGGCCATCGGCCCCCGCCCCTCCACGTCGTGATCCGCCGCCGGGTCAGGTCACTTCGCGCTGCACACCGTGTCGGTGATGAGGCGGGCGACCACGTACGGGTCCATGTTGCCGTTCGGGCGGCGATCCTCCAGGTAGCCCTTCTTGTCCTGGGCGACCTGCCACGGGATGCGGATCGAGGCGCCACGGTCGGAGACGCCGTAGCTGAACTGGTCGTAGCGCTGGGTCTCGTGGGCGCCGGTGAGGCGATCCTCGACGCCGGAGCCGTAGTTGGCGATGTGCAGGTCGGCCTTCTTGCCGAGCGCCTTGCACGCAGCCTCGATGTGCTTGTAGCCGCCGTCCTCGCGCATCTCGATCGTCGAGAAGTTCGTGTGAGCCCCGGCACCGTTCCAGTCGCCCTTGACCGGCTTCGGGTCGATCGAGATCACGACGCCGTAGTCCTCGGCGACGCGGCTGAGCAGCCAGCGCGCGACCCAGATCTGGTCACCCACCTCGAGCAGGCCGACCGGGCCGATCTGGAACTCCCACTGACCCGGCATGACCTCGGCGTTGATGCCCGAGACCGAGAGGCCGGCGGCGAGGCATGCGTCCATGTGGTCCTCGGCGATCTGACGACCGGTGATGCTCTCCTCACCGACACCGCAGTAGTAGGGGCCCTGCGGGGCGGGGAAGCCGTCGTCGGGGAATCCGAGCGGCGTGCCGTTCGGCCGGAGCATCGTGTACTCCTGCTCGATGCCGAACATCGGCTCGGACTTCTTGTACTTGCGGGCCGTCCGGCCGGCAGCAGCGCGGGTGTTGGTCGGGTGCGGCTTGCCGTCGACGAGCATCACCTCGCACATGACGAGCACGTCGTCGCCGCCGCGGATCGGGTCAGCGAACACCGACACCGGCTTGAGCACGCAGTCGCTCTTGTCCCCGGTGGCCTGATTCGTCGACGAGCCGTCGAAGCCCCAGATCGGGAGGTCGCCGACCGTGGTGCTCGCGTCGTCGGCGAGGATCTTGGTCTTCGACCGCACCTTGGCGGTCGGCTCGGTGCCGTCGATCCAGATGTACTCAGCTTTGATGGCCACGTTGTCCTCGTTCGTAGTCGTGTTCTGGTGATGGGGGTTCGAGCAACGCAGGGTACTGGCCGCCCGAATGACCGGGGGGATCGTGCCGTCAGGCGTTTTCGGAGCCGTTGCCCGACTGTGAACGCCGCGTGAACTGCGCTCGCGGTACCGTCCGCGTATGCGTCGGCTGCTCGTTGCCCTGATCGTCGCGCTCCCCGGGGTGGTGGTCCTTGGTGCGGGAGGTGACCGGCGCGGATCCGTCGCCGAGGCGCTCCCGCCCGGCTTCGCCGACACGACGGTCACGTCGTCGTTGTCGTCGTTGACCACGATCGAGGCGCTGCCCGACGGTCGGATGATCGCCCTTGAGAAGAACGGTGGCGTCAACGTTCTCGACGAGCGCGATGGCTCGCTGTCGATCACCGAGGCGATCGACTTCGCGGTCTGCACCGAGAGCGAGCGGGGACTGCTCGGCTTCACACACGACCCGCTGTTCACGTCGTCGGGCACGGTCTACGTGTTCCGCACGATCCCCTCGGGCGAGCCCGGCGGCTGCCACAACCGGGTGAGCCGGTTCACGATGACCGGCGACCGGATCGATCCGGCGAGCGAGTTCGTCCTCGTCGACCGGATCTCGGCGATCAACGGCAACCACAATGCCGGCGACATCGAGATCGGCAACGACGGCTTCCTCTACATCGCGACCGGCGACGCGGGCCGCGACCCGCGTGGCGACTCGGGGAGCAGCGGCGCCAACGACGCAGGCGCAGATCGGTCGCTGCTCAACGGGAAGATCCTGCGGGTCGACCGGGTGTCGGGTGCACCCGCCCCGGGCAACCCGTTCACCGGGCCCGGCACCGCCGAGTGCCGCTTCCGCGGGAACACCTCGGCGACGCCTCGCAGCATCTGTCAGGAGATCTTCGCGACCGGCCTGCGGAATCCGTTCCGGTTCGCGTTCGATCCGAACACCGGCGACACGCGGTTCTTCATCAACGACGTCGGCCAGTCCACCCGCGAAGAGGTGAACGACGGGCGCCTCGGTGCCGACTACGGCTGGAACGCCCGCGAAGGACAGTGCCCCCGCGGCCAGAACCCGCCGTGTGCCGGGCCGCCTGCCGGGATCACGGACCCGATCGTCGATTACCCGCGGACGCGGGGCACGTTCATCACCGCCGGTGCGTTCGTCCCCGACGGGCTCTGGCCGACGGAGTTCGATGGCGCCTATCTGTTCGGTGACGGCGGGTTCGGACGGATCTACGTCCGCGACGCCGGCGGTGGCGTGAACTTCGACGCACCGTTTCACACCGTGTCCGGAGGTCTCGTCGACATGACGTTCTCGCACCACTCCGGCCTCGCAGAACTCTGGTACGCGACGAGCAGTGGCCGGGTCGGCAAGATCGTCCCACCGATCCAGTCGGCCTCGACCGACTCGGGCCCGCTGGTGTTCGAACCACTCCCCGTGATCGATCGTCGCTACGACTCGCGCGAGGCGGCTGGTGCAGCTCCAATCCGCGGTGGGACGTCGCGACTGATCGACATCGGCGCACCGGCCGACGCGGTCGCTGCGGTCGTCAACATGACCTACGTGTCGCCTGCGTCGGGAGGCTTCGTCACGCCGTGGCTGCCACGAACCCGTCGCCCCGAGATCTCGAGCGCGAACGCGCTCGCGCGCGAGGTGTCGGCGAACCTGGCGGTGCTGCCGCTTCGCGATCTCGCCGTGACGGGCGACAATGGCCGCGCCCTGGTGTTCATGCTGTCGACGGGACACCTCGTGATCGACGTCGTCGGTTACTTCGTGCCGGCGCCGGCGAGCGGTGGTGCCGTCAGCGCCGGGCGCTTCGAGGTCGCCGAGCCGACACGGTTGGCCGACACCCGGCCCGGCGAGGACGTGGCCGGCGAGTTCGCTCGAGACGGCGACCGTGTGACCGTTCCGGTGGTCGGTCGGACCGGGCTACCCGGCGCTGCTGACGAGATCGATGCGGTGGTCGTGGTCGTGACCGGTGTGAACGACGACGGTGCGGCACTCGGCTTCGCCACGGCCCACCCGACCGGGTCACCGGTCCCGAACTCGTCGAACGTGAACATCAACTCGCTCCCCGACGCCCGAGCGAATCTGGCGGTCGTTCCGGTCGGCGACGCCGGATCGATCGACGTGTCGTTGTTCGGGGTCAGCCACGCGATCGTCGATGTCGT
>JBCBDK010000244.1:0-6384 GCA_038529675.1 Actinomycetota bacterium | reverse complement strand
GACGCGCGCGGCCGTCGAGAATCGACAGCATCTCCGAGATCTTCAGGCGCCGGTGACGGCGAGACGACCCCGTGGGATCAGATGACGCCCGACCAGCAGGAAGCCGACATGGCCAAGCACGGCGGCTTCGCCGAGGCCTGCGCCGAGCGCGACGGCGTCGAACTGCTGGGTGGCGAGGCACTCGGCGATGCGTCGACGGCGACCACGTTGCGCACGAGCAACGGCGAGCTCACCGTGACCGACGGCCCATTCGCCGAGGCCGCTGAGCAGATCGGCGGCTACTACGTGGTCGAGGCAGCCGACCTCGACACCGTGATCGATCTGTGTCGCATCCTGCCGCCGTACGACATCGAGGTCCGACCTGTCCTCGACCTCGGCTGACGGGCCCGTTTCCGCCACGCACGGGGTGTCCGAGTCGGCGGCGACGGTCGTCGCTCGGACGCACCGTGCCCACTGGGGTCGGCTCCTGTCGCTCCTCGTCGCACGTTCGCGTCGGCTCGACCTCGCGGAGGAGGCGTTGGCCGAAGCGTTCGCCCGAGCCACCGAACGCTGGCCGGCGGACGGCGTGCCGGCCAACCCGTGCGGATGGCTCCACACGACGGCATCGAGGCTGATCGTCGCGCAGCTCCGAACCGAATCGATCCGGGGCCGCGCTGCGCAGCGCATCGCGATCCGCCCGGACGAGTGGAGCCCGGACACCGCCGACCGGCTCGCGGGTGTGGGTACCGACGGGCGCCCCGCCGGTGCCGATCACGCCGATGGCGCAGTGGGGCTCGGCGACGAGCGGCTCGCGATGATCCTGCTCTGCTGCCACCCGGCCATTCGGCCGGAGTCCCGCGCCGCGCTGGCGCTCCGACTCGTCGTCGGCACGAGCACTGATGACATCGCCCGGCTGTTCCTCACGTCGACACCGACGATGGCGGCCCGGCTGACCCGGGCCAAGAAGAAGATCGTCGTGGCCGGCATCCCCCTCAGCCGACCGGTCGGTGACGAACTCGACCGCCGGCTGCACGACGTCTGCCGCACGATCTATCTCGCATTCACCGCCGGATACACGCCGGCGACAGGTCCCGATCTGCTCCGCGTCGACCTGGCCGGCGACGCCGTCGAACTGGCGACGGTGCTGCATCGACTCGTACCGTCGTCGCCGGCAGTCGCCGGGCTCTCCGGTCTGGTCCGCTTGCAGCATGCACGCCGCGACGCACGCGTCCGCGACGGCGTGCTGATCCCGCTCGCCGAGCAAGACCGGTCGCGTTGGAACGCGGACGAACTCGAGCCGGCACGGGCACTCGTCGCTTCGATTCCGTCCGGCACCGGCTACGCCGAGACGCTCCGGCTCCAGGCGTTGATCGCCGCGGCGCATGCGGACGCGGGCTCGGCCGATGACACCGACTGGGAGCGAATCCACGAGCACTACCTCGCCCTCGAGCGGCTCACCGCGTCGCCGATCGTCCGGCTCAACCGAGCGGTCGTCGTCGCCGAGATCGACGGGGCCGCTGCGGGATTGCAGCTGCTCACCGAACTCGACGAGCCGCTCGGTCGGCATCATCGGCTGCACGCCGTCCGGGCCGACCTGGCGCGACGGGCGGACGACGTCGAACTGGCTCGCCGCTCGTACCGGCTGGCGATCGACGCTTGCGCGAACGAGGTGGAGCGGTCGTTCCTGCTCGGGCGGCTCGGCGAGCTGGACGACGGCGCGGGCTGAACGCCTTCGCTACCGTCGGCGCTGGTGAGCTTTCCGTCGGATCCGCAGGCGATCGATCTGATGATCGCGTTCCCGTTCAAGAAGGCCGACGTCTATGCGTTCCTTCGCGAGCAGGCCAAGGACGCCGAGTCCAAGGGTGGGTCCGGTGAGATGGCGATGCCGGCGGGCTACATGTTCAACGACGTCGGAGAGGACGCCGATCCGAACGAGGACGTGATCGACAGCTGTCTGGCGGCGATGGACGCCGTCGGCGTGCAGGCTGGCCTGTTCAACCTGAACGAGCAGTCGATCGAGGCGAAGCGTCGCCATCCGCATCGGGTCCACTTCAGCCTCGAGGTCGACCCCAACGACGTCATGGGCGCGGTCCGTTCGATTCGTGCGGCGCACGCCGAGCACGGCATCAAGGCCGTGACCACCTTCCCGGCCGGCTGCAATCCGCAGGTGCCGCTCGACGACCCGCGCTACTACCCGGTGTACGCGACCTGCACGGAGCTCGGTGTCCCGATCTGCCCGACCGTCGGCGTGCCGGGGCCACGCGTGCCGTTGGACTGCCAGCGGGTCGAGCGGCTCGATCGGGTCTGCTACGACTTCCCCGATCTCACGATCGTGATGCGCCACGGTGCCGAGCCGGATGAGGCGCTCGCCGTCAAGCTCATGCTGAAGTGGCCGGGCCTGCACTACATGACGTCGGCCTTCGCTCCGAAGTACTACCCGCGGGCGATCGTCGACTACGCGAACACCCGCGGCACCGACAAGGTGATGTACGCCGGGTACTACCCGATGGGCTTGAGCCTGGAACGCATCTTCGAGCAACTCCCCGCCGTGCCGTTCCGCTCCCACGTGTGGGCGCCGTTCCTCCACGAGAACGCACGCCGGGTGTTCCAACTCGACGCCTGAGTCGTCACGCCGGCCGGGTTCCGGGAAAGAAGTGGCACGGCCTGGTCGTGTCCGATGGCACCGTCGATTCGGTGTCCGCCGTGCCGATAGTCATCAGGTGAAGCGACCGACCCCGACTCGACGTACCGTGCGGGACCGCATCGTCGGTCGCGCCTGGTCGCGAGCCGGCGCGGTGGCAGCGGTCGTCTCCCGCGGCGCACCGCGACGGGTGCTGACGACCGGCGCCCGCATGGTGTATCTCGTGCTCGGCTCGTCGCTGATCGCAGTGTCCGTCGCAGTGACGCTCTGGAACCAACTCGGGCCCGGTCCGCTCGACGTCTTCATCGGCGCGATCCGTGAACGCACCGGCCTCCCGCTCACCATCGCCGTGTGGGCGACCGTCGGCTCACTCATCGCCCTTGCCTGGGTCCTCGGCCGTCGCCCCGGACCCGGAACGTTCCTCGCACCGTTCCTGATCGGGCCGGTGCTCGACGGCGCCCTCACGACGCTCGATCGACTGGGAGCGCCGCCGGCGCTGCTGCCGTCGGTCGGTCTCCACGTCGTGGCGATCGCCGGCATCGGCCTCGGCGCCGGCATGTTGATCGTCTCCGCGGAGACGATCAACATGCCGGCGCCGAGGCCGATGCCGGCGATCGCCACGACGTGGAGACCGACCGACGGCAGCAGCGCCGGCGGCGCTCCCAGTCGATCGAGCGTCGTGAGGGCGCCGTCGAGCACCGGCCCGATCAGGAACGGTGCGAGGAACGTTCCGGGTCCGGGGCGACGGCCGAGGACCCAGGCAAGGGCGATGAGTGAGCCGACGGTCGCCCACACGGCGATGGTGAGCGGGAGGCCGGTGCGTTCACGGATCGCGCCGATGAAGACGTCGAGCGGACCGGGCCCGAGTTGGTTCCAGAGCGTCACTGCGACGGACACTGCGATCAGCGACGAGCCGAGCACGAGATACACCATGCGGGCGCCGGTCGTCAGCACCCGTCGCGGTGCGCCGCGGGAGACGACCGCTGCCACCGCGCCGGCTCGCGACCAGGCGCGACCGACGATGCGGTCCCGCACGGTACGTCGAGTCGGGGTCGGTCGCTTCACCTGATGACTATCGGCACGGCGGACACCGAATCGACGGTGCCATCGGACACGACCAGGCCGTGCCACTTCTTTCCCGGAACCCGGCCGGCGTGACGACTCAGGCGTCGAGTTGGAACACCCGGCGTGCGTTCTCGTGGAGGAACGGCGCCCACACGTGGGAGCGGAACGGCACGGCGGGGAGTTGCTCGAAGATGCGTTCCAGGCTCAAGCCCATCGGGTAGTACCCGGCGTACATCACCTTGTCGGTGCCGCGGGTGTTCGCGTAGTCGACGATCGCCCGCGGGTAGTACTTCGGAGCGAAGGCCGACGTCATGTAGTGCAGGCCCGGCCACTTCAGCATGAGCTTGACGGCGAGCGCCTCATCCGGCTCGGCACCGTGGCGCATCACGATCGTGAGATCGGGGAAGTCGTAGCAGACCCGATCGAGCCGCTCGACCCGCTGGCAGTCCAACGGCACGCGTGGCCCCGGCACGCCGACGGTCGGGCAGATCGGGACACCGAGCTCCGTGCAGGTCGCGTACACCGGGTAGTAGCGCGGGTCGTCGAGCGGCACCTGCGGATTGCAGCCGGCCGGGAAGGTGGTCACGGCCTTGATGCCGTGCTCGGCGTGCGCCGCACGAATCGAACGGACCGCGCCCATGACGTCGTTGGGGTCGACCTCGAGGCTGAAGTGGACCCGATGCGGATGGCGACGCTTCGCCTCGATCGACTGCTCGTTCAGGTTGAACAGGCCAGCCTGCACGCCGACGGCGTCCATCGCCGCCAGACAGCTGTCGATCACGTCCTCGTTCGGATCGGCGTCCTCTCCGACGTCGTTGAACATGTAGCCCGCCGGCATCGCCATCTCACCGGACCCACCCTTGGACTCGGCGTCCTTGGCCTGCTCGCGAAGGAACGCATAGACGTCGGCCTTCTTGAACGGGAACGCGATCATCAGATCGATCGCCTGCGGATCCGACGGAAAGCTCACCAGCGCCGACGGTAGCGAAGGCGTTCAGCCCGCGCCGTCGTCCAGCTCGCCGAGCCGCCCGAGCAGGAACGACCGCTCCACCTCGTTCGCGCAAGCGTCGATCGCCAGCCGGTACGAGCGGCGAGCCAGTTCGACGTCGTCCGCCCGTCGCGCCAGGTCGGCCCGGACGGCGTGCAGCCGATGATGCCGACCGAGCGGCTCGTCGAGTTCGGTGAGCAGCTGCAATCCCGCAGCGGCCCCGTCGATCTCGGCGACGACGACCGCTCGGTTGAGCCGGACGATCGGCGACGCGGTGAGCCGCTCGAGGGCGAGGTAGTGCTCGTGGATTCGCTCCCAGTCGGTGTCATCGGCCGAGCCCGCGTCCGCATGCGCCGCGGCGATCAACGCCTGGAGCCGGAGCGTCTCGGCGTAGCCGGTGCCGGACGGAATCGAAGCGACGAGTGCCCGTGCCGGCTCGAGTTCGTCCGCGTTCCAACGCGACCGGTCTTGCTCGGCGAGCGGGATCAGCACGCCGTCGCGGACGCGTGCGTCGCGGCGTGCATGCTGCAAGCGGACCAGACCGGAGAGCCCGGCGACTGCCGGCGACGACGGTACGAGTCGATGCAGCACCGTCGCCAGTTCGACGGCGTCGCCGGCCAGGTCGACGCGGAGCAGATCGGGACCTGTCGCCGGCGTGTATCCGGCGGTGAATGCGAGATAGATCGTGCGGCAGACGTCGTGCAGCCGGCGGTCGAGTTCGTCACCGACCGGTCGGCTGAGGGGGATGCCGGCCACGACGATCTTCTTCTTGGCCCGGGTCAGCCGGGCCGCCATCGTCGGTGTCGACGTGAGGAACAGCCGGGCGATGTCATCAGTGCTCGTGCCGACGACGAGTCGGAGCGCCAGCGCGGCGCGGGACTCCGGCCGAATGGCCGGGTGGCAGCAGAGCAGGATCATCGCGAGCCGCTCGTCGCCGAGCCCCACTGCGCCATCGGCGTGATCGGCACCGGCGGGGCGCCCGTCGGTACCCACACCCGCGAGCCGGTCGGCGGTGTCCGGGCTCCACTCGTCCGGGCGGATCGCGATGCGCTGCGCAGCGCGGCCCCGGATCGATTCGGTTCGGAGCTGCGCGACGATCAGCCTCGATGCCGTCGTGTGGAGCCATCCGCACGGGTTGGCCGGCACGCCGTCCGCCGGCCAGCGTTCGGTGGCTCGGGCGAACGCTTCGGCCAACGCCTCCTCCGCGAGGTCGAGCCGACGCGAACGTGCGACGAGGAGCGACAGGAGCCGACCCCAGTGGGCACGGTGCGTCCGAGCGACGACCGTCGCCGCCGACTCGGACACCCCGTGCGTGGCGGAAACGGGCCCGTCAGCCGAGGTCGAGGACAGGTCGGACCTCGATGTCGTACGGCGGCAGGATGCGACACAGATCGATCACGGTGTCGAGGTCGGCTGCCTCGACCACGTAGTAGCCGCCGATCTGCTCAGCGGCCTCGGCGAATGGGCCGTCGGTCACGGTGAGCTCGCCGTTGCTCGTGCGCAACGTGGTCGCCGTCGACGCATCGCCGAGTGCCTCGCCACCCAGCAGTTCGACGCCGTCGCGCTCGGCGCAGGCCTCGGCGAAGCCGCCGTGCTTGGCCATGTCGGCTTCCTGCTGGTCGGGCGTCATCTGATCCCACGGGGTCGTCTCGCCGTCACCGGCGCCTGAAGATCTCGGAGATGCTGTCGATTCTCGACGGCCGCGCGCGTC
>JBCBDK010000243.1:0-6385 GCA_038529675.1 Actinomycetota bacterium | reverse complement strand
GCCGTCAGACCGGCGAGGCACGTGGACAGCGTCTGCAGCGCAGCCGGAATCGCGCCGAACGACGATGTCGCAGCCGGATCCTGGACGACCGTGCCCGGCGAGCCGGCGTTGAGGTTGCCGCTCAGGGTCCCGGCGTGACGGGCCACGCTGTTCTGCGTCGCGCCGGCGACGATCTGCTGGCCGCCGGCGACGGTGACGTCGCCGCCGACGACGAGGAAGTCGTTGCCCGGGTTCGGCGTGACGCGGGAACCGACGCCGGCCTCACCGACGTCGTAGCGGTTCGAGCCGCCGGTCTTGTTCAGCTCCATGTTCCCGAGCACGACGGTGAGACCCTCGGACTCGGCGGCGCTGCCGGTGACGGTCATGTCGCCGCCGACGAACACGTTGACCGTGTCGTCACGGAACTGGATCGGTCCGTTTCCGATGGTCGGATACGTGCCGGGCGGGCAGTTCGGGCCGGTGCACTCCCAGAACCCCGGCGGGTTGAGCGCCTCCAGCGACGGGGGCGCGACGTGGAACGTCAACGTGCTCGCCACGAGGGCCACGAGGCCCGCCATCCGTGCCACCTTCCGAATCGCCACCACGCCGTCTCCTCCCGGTGAGTGAGTGAGCCCTCGCTCACGAACGGTGGCGACCGTAGACCACGTGTCTCGGCAGTGCCAGGATCAACGCTCGATTTCTTGGCGGCGCGCGGGACAAGATCGCCGGATCGTTGCGACCGTCGCTCCGGTCGGTCGGCGACCGGCGAACGACCCTCGGCGGCGCGACATCAGCACGATGCCGGCGCCGATCAGGCACAGCGTTGCTTCGAGCAGCAACCGCCCCACCGGACTGGACCCACCGGTCTGAGGCAGCTCGGTCTGAATCGTCACCGACTCGGTGTCGGTGTTGTTCGTGTCGTCGAACACGATGCCCGACACGTCGAACGTGGCACCGGTCGCGACGTTCGACCCAACGAGGGTCGGAGGTCCGGCCGAGACCATCGAGGTGGCGGCGAGCAGTGCGAGATGTCGCCTGCGCCGCGTCACGGCGCCGATACGCCGAGTGGGGCTCTGCCGCTGCGTCCCCGGTCCCCGCCGACGTGGACAGTCGGGCACTGAGACCGCCGATGACACTTCCGAGTCACCGCCCAGCTCGTACCGAACGTGTTGTCACAGACCGGACCGTAGTTCCTTGCGAGGGGCGAAGCAAGCATGGGCACCCGACCGACGGCCGCTCCCCGACGGGCGGTGACGCCGCCAGATGGAGCGTCGAGTCAGCGGGCCGCGCCCATCGCGGCGTCCGGGCGCGGACGTCGGCGTCGGGATGTCCACCAGAGCATCCATCCGAGCAGCGCCGCAACCACGCCGAGCGCGATTGTCGAGCCCACGCCGCCGGAACCGGTCGCGGGCAGGGCACCGCGAGGAATCTCCGCGATGTCGTCGTTGTTCGTCGAGTCGGTCTCGACGAAGACCCCGCCGACGCTCGCGACGTCTGCTGCATTCGTCACCGACCCCGAGCCACGAGCGATGGTCGTGGTGATCGTGATCGTGACCACGTCGTCCGGCTGCATCGCTACGGATCCGGTACAGATCACGTCGCCGGACACCAGCGCACACGACCACGAGGGAGGCGTTTGGGCCGACACGAAGGTCAGCGCCGGCGGCAGATCGTCGCGAAGGGTGATCGGCGGTTGTGCGGCTTCGTCACCCGTGTTCCGAACCGTCAGGGTGAAGACCGCCGTTCCGGGCGCCGAGCGTGCAGCGTCGAACTCCTTGACGAGGGAGAGATCGAAGCCCTGCGGGAACTCGACGGGCGTCGGGTCGTCGACGCCACCGGTGTCGCCGGGCGCACCCGGATGCGGGTCGTCCGGATCGGTGTTGTCGCAGGGGCTGTTGCAGCCATTCGTGCCCGAGTCCGACGGATCCTCGATCTCCGGGCCGATCGGCGGCGTCCCCTGCCCGATGGCGGTGTTGAGGTACGGACCCTTGTTCGCACCGGGCGTCACGTTCACGACGAGGTCGAGGGAGCCCCCTTCGTTCACCGGGAGCGAGTCGGTACCGGCGAGCAGGTCGATGTCGGCGGACCCGTCGAAGCCGTCGTTGACCGTGAAGTCGGTCGAGGTGACGCTGACGACGGAGAACGATGTGGCGCCGCCGAACGTCGCGTCGAGGTCTTCCTCGATCTGCACTGCGCTCAACACGACGTTGCCGCCGTTGGCGACCTGGATCTGGTAGGTCACGTCGTACGACCCGTCACCTCTGGCGGCCGGTCCGGCTATCACTTCCTTCGTCGTTGCGATCTTCGGGTCGAAGGGCACGATGACCTCGTCCGGTGGCGAATCGACCGGTGGTGGCGTCGGGCCGCCGGGCGGCGTCGGGGGCGTACCGCTCGAGAAGGCGGTATTGATGATGATGCCGGCAGCGACGTCAGCAGCGGTGACGGTGTAGTCAGCGGTACACCTTGTCGTGTCACCCGGATCGAGCGTGGTCGCCGCACACAGCGGCACCGCGAGCCCGGGTAGCGGGTCGGTGATCCAGATGTCGGTCAACGTGACGTTGCCCGTGTTCTCGACGTCGAAGGTGTACGTGATCACGTCGTCGACCGCGATCTCGTTGGGCACCCCGCCATCGACGTCCTTGTCGATGGTGAGCGCCGGGGTCTGCGGAATCGGCACGTCGTGTTCGTCTGGCGGGGACACCGGAGGATTCGGCGGGGGTCCGGTCGGTGGTGGCGGGGGTGTGCCGGTGGCGGTCGCCGCGTTGAGGATCTCGCCACGGTCGACGTCGTCTTGCGTGACGGAGTATGTCGCAGTGCACGTGGTCGACTCACCAGGCGTCAGCGTGGTCTCCGGGCACGACACCGCCGACAGGCCGGGTAGCGGGTCGTCGACCGCAACGTCGGTCAACGTGACGTTGCCCGTGTTGGTCACGACGAACGTGTAGGTGAGCACGTCGCCGACGGACACGACGGGCGGGTTGCCGTTCAGGATGTCCTTTTCGATCGCGATCGCAGGGTCGGGCGTGATCGGCACGTCGACCGGCGACGGCGGCGTGGTGACCGGCGGACCGTTCGGATCCGGCGGCTGGCCCGTGGCCGTCGCTGCGTTCCGGATCACCTGAGCGTCGAGGTCGGCCTGCGTCACGGTGTACGTGGCCGTGCAGACCACGGTCTCGCCGGGCTCGGTCGCCGTCGCCGGAACAAGCGTGGCGATCACGTTCGTTCCGTCGCCGCAATCGATCGGCGACAGGCCGACCTTGGGGTCGGTCACGGTCACGTCGGCCAGTGTGACGTTGCCCGTGTTCTGCACCGTGAAGGTGTAGGTGATGACGTCGTCGGCGGCGACGGTCGCCGGGTCGGGAATGCCGCCCTGGACGCCCTTGACCAGGGTGAGCCCGGGGAGGTCGACGAAGGGAATGAGCTCGTTATCGGGTGGTGACACGGGCGGAGTGATCGGCGGCTCACCGGGCGGCGGAGGCGGCGGTGTGCCCGTCGCTCGGGCGACGTTCTCGAGCGGCGACCGGTCGATGTCGGACTGCTTGAGGACGTAGTCGGCCGTGCAGGTGGTGACCTCGCCGGGGGAGAGCTGCCCGGCCGGACACGTGGGTCCGATGAGATCGCGGAGTCCGTCGATCACGGTGATGTTCTCGAGCGTGATGTTGCCCGTGTTGGTCACGAGGAACTCGTAGGTGATGGTGTCGCCGGCGAGCGGGTTGACCGGTACGCCGCCCTGCACCGACTTGACGATCGACAGCTCGGGTGCAGGCGGCAGCTTGACGAGTTCGTCATCGTCGTCGGTGACCGGCGGGCCGACCGGCGGCGTGCCCTCGACATCGGCCGTGTTGTCGATCTGGCCGGCGTCGAGGTCGGGTTGCGTGACGACGTACGTGATCGTACACGTCGTGTCGACCCCCGGCGCCAGCGCGAAGTCCGGCCCGGCCAGGTTGCATCGGTCGTCGGTGACGCCGAGGGTCGGATCGTCGAACGAGACGTCGGTCAGCGTGACGTCGCCGGTGTTGGTGATCGTGAAGGTGTAGTCGATCTCGTCGTTCACGCTCACGTCGCCCGAGGCGTCGACGTCGACCGGCGTACCCGCGGACTTGTCGATGGAGATGCTCGGATTCTGGTTCGGCGTGACCCGCTCGTCATCGTC
Organism: Actinomycetota bacterium; assembly: GCA_038529675.1. Taxonomy (GTDB): domain Bacteria; phylum Actinomycetota; class Acidimicrobiia; order Acidimicrobiales; family Ilumatobacteraceae; genus Ilumatobacter_A. Next base: position 2,253 of record JBCBDK010000243.1, on the reverse strand, counting down.
GTCCGTGACCGGCGTGCCGGTCGGGGTCTCGCCGTCGACGGTGGCGGTGTTGTCGATCGTGCCGGCGGCGATGTCGGCGGCCGTCACCGTGTAGGTCGCGGTGCAGCTGACGGTGGCGCCCGGCGCCATGGTGGCGTCGATCGTCGCGTCGTTGCCGTTCGCCGCACCGCAGTCGATCGCCGAGAGTCCCGGGAGCGGGTCGGCGACGGCCACGTTGACGAGCGACACGTCGCCCGTGTTCTCGACGACGAACTCGTAGGTCAGCAGGTCACCTTCGGAGACCGGTCCGGTCGGCGTGACGGACTCGAGCGACTTGACGATCGCAATGCTCGGGTTGCCCAGCGGGACCAGCAACTCGGGATCGTCGTCTTCGACCGTGCCGCCCGAGGGCGGCTGGCCGATGGCGGTCGCCGTGTTGTCGAGCCGTCCGTTGTCGAGGTCGGCCTGGGCGATCGTGTAGGTCGCCGTGCAGGTCGCGGTCTCGGCCGGCGTCGTCGCGGTTTCGGCGGCGAGCGACGGGATCGTCACCGGGTTCCCCGGCGTCCCGCCGCAGTCGATGTCGGACAGCCCGGTCAGCGGGTCGGTGACCGTCACCGGCGCGAGGTCGACGTCGCCGTCGTTGGTGACCTCGAACTGGTACGTCACGATGTCGCCGACGTCACCGTCGGGGCCGCCCGCGACCTTCGAGGCGATCGTCTTGACGATCGCGATCGACGGGTTGGCCGTCGGCGTGACCCGCTCGTCGTCGTCGTCGGTGATCGGCGGCGGCGGCGTGCCTCCGAGCGGCGTCGGCGGCTGACCGGTCACGGTCGCCGTGTTGTCGATGTCGCCTGCCGGGGCGGGCACGACGTACTCGGCGGTACACGTCTCGACTTGGCCAGGCGCGAGGGTCGCGCTCCCGCAGGTCAGACCGCCCGAGTAGTCGGGCGCGAGCCCGGCGAGCGGGTCGGTCACCGAAACGGCGCTGAGATCGACGTTGCCGGTGTTCGTGATCGTGAACGTGTACTCGATCGTGTCGCCGACCTCGACGACGCCGATCGCTCCGAGGTCGTTGGTGATGTCGGTGAATTGCTTGTCGATCGAGATGCCGGGGTTCTGCGGCACCGACACGTTCTCGTCGTCCTCGTCGGTGACGGTCGAGCCGCCGGGGCTGTCGCCCGACGCCGTCGCCGTGTTCGGGATCGAACCGTTGTCGACGTCGGTGAGCGTGACCGTGTACGTCGCCGTGCAGGTGAAGGTCGATCCGGCGTCGGGCGCGACGGTCAGGTCGGTGAGACCGCCGCAGTCGATGGCCGAGAGCCCGCTCAGCGGGTCGGTGACGGACACGTTCGACAGGGGGACGTCGCCGGTGTTGGTGACGACGAACTGGTAGGTGAGCTCGTCACCTTCGGACACCTGGCCGACCGGTGCGGTGTCGTTCGACACCGACTGGAGCGACTTGTCGATGGAGATGGAGGGGTTCTCCTGCGGGACCACCCGCTCGTCGTCGTCGTCGGTGACCTCGTCGCCGTCGGGGTCTTCGCCGGTCGCGGTCGCAGTGTTGTCGATGGCGCCCGAGGCGACGTCTGCGGAGGTCACGACGTACTGCGCCGTGCACGTGGTCGAGGCGCCGGGCGCGAGCGTGGTGTCGGCACCGCACGGGCCAGCGAACGTGCCGGCGGGTGTGGCGGGCTGCGGGAACTCGATCTTCTGGTCGCCGATCGCGACGTCGGTGAGCGTCACGTTGCCGGTGTTGGTGATCGTGAAGTCGTACTCGATCGTGTCGCCGGCATCGATGTCGCCTTCACCGTCGACGTCGCCGCCGGCCGCGAAGCCGCCGAACGACTTGTCGAGGCTGATCGATGGGGTCTGGGGCACGGGCTCGTCATGGTCGTCGGGCGGCGACGGGATGGGCGGTGGCGGCGGCGTTCCGGGCGGCGAGTTCGGGGGCACGGGTGGCGTGCCCTCAGCGAAGGCGGTGTTGAACACGTTGCCGGCGTCGACGTCGCCCTGGTCGACCACGTAGGTCGCCGTGCAGGTGACGGTCTCGCCAGGATTCAGCGTGGAGGGCGAGCACGGCACGATGCCGATCACGTCGTCGTCGACCTGCACACCGGTGAGCGGCAGGTTGCCGGTGTTCTCGACCTCGAAGTCGTACGAGATCATGCTGTTCAGCTGCGCCGGGCTGGGCACAACTGTCGTACGCGACTTGGTCATCGAGATCGCCGGGTTCGGCGGCAACGGCACCGTCTCGTCGTCGGGCGGCGAGTCGAT
>JBCBDK010000242.1:0-6437 GCA_038529675.1 Actinomycetota bacterium | reverse complement strand
ACGTGGCCGAGGTGGTTGCCGAACTCGGAGAACTGGTTGAGGACGAAGTTCCCCGGGTCGAGCGCGAGCTCGTTGCATGCGTCGTAGATCTCCTTGACGTTCGACTCGGTGCCGACGGTCTTGATGACGTCGTTCTCCGGGTCTGCACACCACTGGTCGAGCCAGTCGAACCGCTCCTGGCTCATCCCCTCCGGCAGGATCGCCACACCGCGGCTCGCCATGATCCGGCTGATTGCGATGCCGCCACGGGCGTAGTTGCCCGTCGACGGCCAGACGGCGCGATGGCGGGTCGGGTCGAACTGTCCAGTGACGATCCTGGGCGCCAGGCACGAGTACGCGGCGAGCACCTTGTGGGCGGTGATCATCGGGAACGGCTCGCCGAACACGACGATGATCGGACTCTCGACCCCGGTCAGCTCCTGGGGCAGGACGACGTGCTCGGGGACGTCGACCCGGCCGCCGGCGAATGAGTTGTACCAGTGGACACGCCACAGATTGCGGGCGTCGGGCCCCTGCACCGGGGCGTCGCCGACCATCTCGTCGTGATCGAACGACGACGGGTCGGCGAGCTGCGCGAACGTCGGCAGGGTGATTCGCTGTTCGCGGAACCGCCGGACCGAGTTCGCAAGGGCGTCCTCGTCCACGACGCGCTCGGCGAGACCGAACTGGTCCTCCAGCGCTGATTGATGGGCGGGAGCGTCGGCGAGCGTCACGCTTGACATTCTGTCAAGGGAATGGGCTCCACCGCACGACCCTCGTCGATCGAAGCCGTTCGGCAACACTGCGTTGATGGACGGTCTGAACGGCTACTCACCGACGCTGCTGGCTGGTCGGCACGCCTTGGTCACCGGTGGCGGCACGGGGATCGGGCGGGCGATCGCGGAGGGTTTGGCACGCGCCGGCGCCGACGTCACGATCGCTGCTCGTCGCCTCGAACCGCTGAGCGAGGCCGCCTCGGAGATCGAGTCGATCACCGGCCGCTCGGTCGCCACCGACCAGGTCGACATCCGCGATCTCGAGACGGTCGCGGCGCTCGCCGAGCGACACCCCGACGTCGACCTGTTGGTCAACAACGCCGGCGGGCAGTACCCGCAGAAGGCTCGTGACTTCAGCCCCAACGGCTGGCGGTCCGTCATCGACCTGAACCTCCACGGCACGTGGAACATGACGCAGGCGTTCGGCGGCCGGATGCTCGACGGTGCTGGCGGCACGATCTGCAACATCGTCGCAACGGTCGGGAGGGGTATCCCAGGTATTGCCCACTCGGCGTCGGCACGGGCCGGCGTCGTCGAATTGACCCGCACGCTCGCGTACGAGTGGGGCCCGAAGGTCCGCGTGAACTGTGTGGCGCCGGGCCAGTTCCGAACCAATGCCTACGAGCACACGTACGACGACGGCGTGGGTGACGGCTACGTCGAACAGCCGCTCCCCCACGTCGGCCACGTCGCCGACATCGCCAACGCGGTCACGTACCTGGTGTCGCCGCTCGCTCGTTTCCTCACCGGCGAACTGCTCCACGTCGACGGTGGCCTCACGGTGCAGGGTCCGATGTCCGCGCTCCCGCCCGGCGGCTACCCCGAGCGCGACGCGCCACCGACCGGGTGGTGACCCGCGGCGGCGCCGGTCGCGGCGGTCGGCGGGTCAGTCGTTGTCGAGCTTGTCGACGATGCGGTGCGCGGCGCCGGCGATCGTGCCCTTGACCCCGCCGTCGTCCGCGACCTGTTCGAGCCGGGCGTCGACGACGCCGAGCGCAGCCCTGGCTTCCTCGATGGGCGAGACCTCTCCGTCGCCATCGAGGTCGTAGGCGGCGACGGCCGCATCGTCGCCATCGGTCTCGGGGTCGACCTCGGCGTCGTCGCCGGTCTGGTCTGTCGTCATGATCCGATCGCCTCCATGTGTGCTGCCCTTCATATCACCGGCCTGCGGCACGGTTCACGCCACGGGGGCGATCGCCGCGCTCAGAACGGACGGTCGTCGGGCGGCAATGTCGACGGGCCGACGTGCGCGTCGAGCCAATCGCAGACGGGCTTGGCCTGGTCCCAGAGCTCACGGACCTTGATCGCCGCCCGCGCGGTGTGGATCCACTTCGGCACACCGAAGTCCCGGGTGAGGATCAGCCCCTTGCGGCGGATCAGCTCGATCCGCGGATGGGTCTTGTCGTACCCGCGCGGAGCGGTCTTCAGTTCGGAGATGGCGGTAGCGGTCAGCCGCTGCCGCTCGGCATCGGCAACGAGGGCGGCGAGCTCCTCGCCCGTCGCGTCGGCCATGACCGCGCGGCGAAAGCGGTCGAGCTGGTCCTTCGCCATGGCGTAGTAGCCCGCGCCGGCCATGAGCCCGTCGGCGGAGAACTGGACGTAGTAGCCCGAGCCTCCGTCCAGCTCGCCGTACGCGCCTTGGTGGGTCTTGTACGGGGGCTTGTTCTTCGAGAACCGGAGGTCGTTGTGCGGCCGGAACAGATGGAACGGCCCGAACTCGGCGAGCTCGTCGGTGAGCGCGACCATCGGTGCCTTCACGTGTTCCGCGAAGCGATCCTTGTTCGCCTGCCAGAACGCCTTGGAGTTGTCCGCACCGAGTTGCTCGTAGAACTCGATGCCCTCGGCCGGAAGCCCGCGGAACGTCATGCGCGAACGGTAGTCCGACGGCTCGCCACCCGACCTGAGTTGGATTCCGTCCCCGAGCAGGAATCCAACTCGGGGTCAGACGGCCACACACCTGCGCACCAGCTCAACGCAACAAACCACCACCTCATCGAGTTGGATTCCGTCCCCGAGCAGGAATCCAACTCGGGGTCAGACGGCGGCGGTTTCGCGCTCCTTCTCGTAGCGCGCGGTCGCCTCCTCGACGGCGACGAGCTGCTGCTCGGCGAGGCCCTCGCGAGCGTCTCGGGCACGGGTCGCCGCACCGATCAAGCCGCCGCCGCTGCTCTGGAAGCGCGGCATCACGTGTCGGGCGAGCAGCTCGTAGCTCTTCTTGGTCGCCTCGGGGTTCGCCCAGTTATGGGCGAGCGTGAGGTACGCGCCGAAGCCACCGTTCGACTGCTCGAGCAAGGCCTCGATCTGCTCGACGGCCTGCTCGGGCGTCCCGATCACGCCGAGGCCGCCGTTGACGAAGTCGACCATCTCGTCGATGTCGCCACCCTCGACCGCCATCTGCGGGAAGGCGGCAACGTTCTGGAAGTAGCGGAACCACTGCGTGATCCCGTACTCGACGTCGCGGCGCGCCTCTTCCTCGGTCTCGGCGAGGTGCATGAGACCGACCAGACGCCACTTCGCACGGTCGGCCACCTGGCCGTGCTGTGCAGCGACCTCCTCCTGCACCGACCAGTGGTGTGCGAGCACGTCCATGCCGATCGCCACCGTCGCGCCGAGCGACAGCACACCCGCGCCGTAGCGCCCGGCGAGCTTGGCACCGGACGGCGAGGCGACCGCGGCGACCGCGAGGTCGAACAGCGGCTCGGAGTAGGGGCGGAGGTGGAGGCGAGCGTCCTTCAACGTCAGGTGTTCGCTCTCGTACGAGATCGGCTCCTCGGAGGTGAGCAGGTGGACCAGCACCTCCATGTACTCCTCGAGCAGTGGCCGCATCTGCGGCGGTGCCAGCCCGAGCATCCCGGCGTCGGTCGGCAGCGCTCCAGGACCGACACCGAGCATGATCCGACCGCGCGTCAGATGATCGAGGAGGACCATCCGCTCCGCCACCCACAGCGGGTTGTGGTACGGCAACGACACGACACCGGTGCCCAACTTGATGTGCCGGGTGCGCTCGGCCGCCGCCATGATGAAGATCTCCGGCGACGCGATGATCTCGCTGCCCGCCGAGTGGTGTTCCCCGATCCAGGCTTCGTCGAAGCCCAGTTCGTCCATGTGTTGGAGGAGATCGAGGTCGTACTCCAACGACAGGGTCGGGTTGTGTTCGGGCGGATGGAATGGCGCCATGAAGGTGCCGAATCGGAGTCGCATCAGCGATCGTTCCCCTTTGATCGGTGCGACCGACCGGGAGGCGCGGCCGCGAAGCGGTTACCCCGTCCGTCCCGTTCCCCACCGGTGACAGTACTCCAGTACCGCTGGCGTCGACGTCTCGACACCCCGTCTCCCCGCCATCGGCGCGGGCGACCTCGATCTGAAGACAAGATGCTCTCAACGCTGCCGGAGCGCTCTCGGTGCACCAGCGTGCTCTCGACATGCGGGGTCACTACTCTGCCCGCCATGGCAGACCTGTTCCTCGGCGGATCGATCGACCCGGCAACCCACGAACGCACCACCGACGACGAGTCGTCGCACGTCTCGGTCGCCACCGACAAGCTGACCACCCACGGGGTGATCGTCGGCATGACCGGCTCCGGCAAGACCGGGCTCGGCGTGATCGTCATCGAGGAGGCGCTCGAGTCCGGGCTGCCCGTCATCGCCATCGATCCGAAGGGCGACCTCACCAACCTGTGCCTCACGTTCCCCGATCTCGCAGCGGCGGACTTCCGTCCGTGGATCGACGAGGCACAGGCCAAGGCCGCTGACAAGACCCCGGACCAGTTCGCCGCCGACCAGGCCGCGCTGTGGACCAAAGGACTCGGTGGTTGGGGTCTCTCCGGCCCCGACATCGGGGCACTCCGCAACGGAACCGACTTCACGATCTACACACCCGGCTCGGAGGCCGGCGTCGCGCTCAACATCGTCGGTTCGCTGCAGGTGCCCGAGGACATGAGCGACGCCGAGGTGGTTGCCGACGAGATCGAAGGGTACGTCACCGGCCTGCTCGGGCTGGTCGGTGTCGATGCCGACCCGCTCTCAAGCCGCGAGCACATCCTGCTGTCCAACCTCATCAACCACTCGTGGTCCGAAGGCCGCGAGCTCGACCTGATGACGTTGGTTGGCCAGATCGCGACGCCGCCGATCCGCAAGCTCGGCGTGTTCGAACTCGATCAGTTCTTCCCCGAGGCCGACCGGATGGCACTCGCGATGAAGCTCAACGGCCTCCTCGCATCGCCGGCCTTCGCGGCGTGGTCGGCCGGCCCATCGCTCGACATCCAGTCGATGCTGTTCACGCCCGACGGCACGCCGCGCTGCGCGATCGTCACGACCGCGCACCTGTCCGACGAGGAACGCCAGTTCGTCACGTCGCTGATCCTCGCGAAACTCGTCACGTGGATGCGCCGCCAGTCCGGTACCACCGATCTGCGAGCGATGCTCTACATGGACGAGGTCGCCGGCTACCTGCCACCGACGGCCAACCCGCCGACCAAGAAGCCGATCATGCTCCTGATGAAGCAGGCTCGTGCGTTCGGCGTCGGCGTGATCCTGTCCACGCAGAACCCGGTCGACGTCGACTACAAGGCGCTGTCGAACGCGGGCACCTGGATGATCGGGCGCCTTCAGACCGACCGCGACAAGGCCCGCCTGCTCGACGGCATGTCGTCCGCTTCCGGTGGCGTCGACGTCGGCGCGGTCGGCGACACGATCTCGGGGCTGGGCAAGCGTGAGTTCATGCTCCGGCGCGCCGGTCAGGACCAGCCCGAGGTGTTCACGACCCGCTGGGCGATGTCGTACCTCCGCGGCCCGATGACCCGCGACCAGATCTCGGACATGATGGAGGGGGTCAAGTCCCGCCTGGCGTCCGGCGCTGCGGGTCCTGTCACCGCCGACGGATCGGTCGTGCGGCCTCCGGCCGGTCCCTCCTCCGTCGCCGGCGCCACCCCCAGCGCCTCGGCTGCGGAACTCGACGAGAACGAGACTGCGGTGATGCCCGAGGTCGCCGACACCGTCGCCGTCCGCTACGTCGACGTCGCCTCGCCGTGGCTCGCCGACGCCGGCGGCGACTCCCGAGGTGCGGCGCTCCGGGCGACCATCGTGGCCCGCGTCGCGATGCGCTACGACGAGACCAAGGCCGACCTCGTTCACGACGATGAGTTCGAGTGCGTGCTCGCCGAGCTCGGCGAGCAGACCGACGCGTCGCGCATGATCCAGATCGACTACGACGATCGCGACCTGCGAACCGACCCACCCGAGGGCGCCGTGTTCGAACTCACGGACGCGAAACTCGCGAACAAGACGTTCTGGTCGGGCGTCGAGCGCGACATCCGGGACCATCTCGTGCGCACGTCGACCGTCGAGATCTCGACGAACAAGTCGCTGAAGCTGTACGGGCGGCCAGGCGAGTCGGCCGACGACTTCGAGGCTCGCTGCCTGAAGATCGCCGACGACAAGGCCGACGAGGAGATCGCGAAGCTCCGCGACAAGTACGAGGCGAAGGCCAAGCGGCTCCGCGACCAGATCGAGACCGCCGAGGACCGCCTCGAGGTGCTCGAGGAGCAGTCGAAGTCGAAGCGCAACTCCGAGTTGCTGTCGACGGCCGGTTCCGTGCTGGGTGGGCTGCTCGGTGGACGCAAGTCGAAGGGCGGGCTGCTCGGCGGGCTCCTCGGCAAGGCGGGCACGGCGGCACGGCGGCGT
>JBCBDK010000241.1:0-6506 GCA_038529675.1 Actinomycetota bacterium | reverse complement strand
GCCTCCTCCAGCGAGCTGTCGGCGATGTCCTTTCGCACCTTCTCCAGCGTCAGCTTGGCGCCCGCGACCTTCTTCGCTGCCTCCAGCAGCTTCGCTCGCTCGTCCTCAGCCGTCAGCTCCAGCACGATGTCGACGATCGTGGCGACGATGCCGACAACGGTGAGCGCGATCCCGATGAGCGCGAGGACGGGAACGACCCCGGTCTCGACGCCGGCGGCACCTACCCCGATGAGGGTGGCGACGAAGTACACCTGCAGTGCGACGCCGGCGACCTTTGCTGCAACCTGGAGGTAGTCCCACACGCCCAGGTCGAAGTAGATGTCAGCGAGCAGCGGGAACTCCGACGTGGCGAACGTCGACACGAACTCCGTCTCGCCGGTCGTCGCGTTGACGACCGCCATCGCGATCGTCGACGGTGTCGCCGCAACACCCAACCAACGTGGCTCGAACTCGCTGTCGGCGATTCGATCGGCGCGCACGTCGTAGGAATTCGCGAGCGTCGTGGCACGGAACCATTGCTCACCCTCGTTCGCCGGTCGATCGGCGAACAACGGATGCAGGCCCCCGAACATCGCCGCCGCCGAGTCGAGCGATGCTGCGCTCGCGTCGATCGCCCGGTACCCGAACGTCTCCGACAACCGGTGCCGCTCGGTCAGTTCTCCGGTTGTCACCTCCGAGATCGCGCCGGCGCTGTCGGCGACCATCATCAGCTCCTGCTCGCCGACGCGCCCGTCCCCACCGTGTGCGACCAGCGACACTGCGAGCACGACTGATGGGTCGGCCACCGGGACTGCGCCGCTGGCCGCGGCGAGTCGCTCATAGACCTCGACGAGCGGCTCGACGCGGACCACGGTCGGATCGAGCACCGCAGGTCCGATCCGTGGACGGAGTTCGGACACATCGACGATCTCGCGCTGCTCGACCGCGCGGGGCGACGGTTCAGCGGGCCGATCGACCACATCGCGACCGACATCGACCACGTCGGCACGAACATCGACCACGTCGCGACCGACACGGTCTGGCTGCAGTTCGACTTCGGTTTCGAACGCCACCACCCCGCGTTCGCGGCGTGGGGCGGGTGGTGCGGTGAATGGGGTATCGCTCATGGTGTTCCCTTGTTCCGGCTCCGTCGGGCGGAGGTCGTTGTTGGCACACGGAGTTCGTCCTCCGGGCGTCGCTGGATCACCACGTCGTCATGTCGCTGCCATCGCCCGCCTCGTGACAGGGTTGCTGCATGGCCGAGAAACCAGTGTCGCGATTCCCCGTCCCTGACCTCGCGGACATGACCGACGACATCCGGGAGCGCATCGAGGCGGTCCAGGAGAAGTCCGGGTTCGTGCCCAACGTGTTTCTTGCGCTCGCCGGCCGGCCCGACGAGTTCCGGGCCTTCTTCGCCCATCACGACGCACTGATGGACAAGTCCGAGGGCCTGTCGAAGGCCGAGCGGGAGATGATCGTCGTCGCCACGAGCGCGCTCAACGACTGCCTCTACTGCGTCATCGCGCACGGGGCGATCCTGCGGATCCGGGCGAAGAATCCGCTGATCGCCGACCAGCTCGCCACGAACCCGTCCAAGGCCGATCTCTCCGATCGGGAGCGTCACATCGTCGATTTCGCCGTTCGCATCGCAACCGACTCCGGCTCGGTCACCGACGCAGATCTCGACGACATGCGCGCCCACGGATTCACCGACGACGAGATCTGGGACATCGGCGCCATCACGGCGTTCTTCGCCCAGTCGAACCGTCTGGCGAACCTCACGGCGATGCGTCCGAACGACGAGTTCTACGCCATGGCGCGATAGCCCGATCGCACACGAATTCACCGGTGCGCCCTGAAATTCGTTCGAGACCTTGTCGAACATATGTTTGACATTCCGCCCATCTGCGGCCAACGTCATGACATGACGACGGCGACCGACATCAGCAGTGTTCGTCGGTCCGTTGCCGACGCGCTGACGGCGGCGATCAACCGGTCCGGCGCCGCCACCACACCGCTCGGAGCTGCCACTCGTGCCGCTCGGCGGGCGAGGGCGGCACAGCTCGATGAGGTTCGTTCGGCCATCGCCGACGGCAGCTTCCGCCGACTCGGCCACCGTTCACCGACCGACTGGCTCGCCGCCACCACCCACGACTCGATCGGGCAGTGCCGGGCCACGGTGATGCTCGTCGATCGACTGCCCCACCTGCCTGCACTCGCTGGCGCGTTCCGCGACGGATCCGTCGCCGAAGCCGCAATTCGACTGATGGCCCAGGCGTGGCGCCCCGACGTCGCCGACGCCTACGGCCGCGCCGAGACACAACTGCTCGATTGGGCGACCGCCCTCCCCCACCGCGACTTCAAGCTGGTGTTCGACACCTGGCGCCGTTGCGTCGATCAGGAACGACTCGACGCCGAGGCGGCAGGCCAGTTCGAACGTCGCTCGCTCCGCATCACACGAGACTCCGACGGTCTCGGTCGACTCGACGGCGTGCTCGATCCTGAGGGTCTCGCGCTCGTTCGCGAGGCGATCCGCTCGCTGTCGGCGCCGACCGAGCTCGACGAGCGTACGATCGAGCAACGGCGCGCTGATGCCCTGGTCGACATGGCTCGCATCACGCTCGACGTGATCGCCCAGCCGGCGCCCGACTCGCCCACCGAGCCCCCGGCCGGCTGCGACGCACACCACGCGCGCCACTGGCTCGATCTCGGCGAGACCAACGACGACAACCTCGTGTTGCTCTGCCGGTTCCATCATCACGAACTCCACGAACAGCACTGGAGTATCGAGCCCCTCGGGGCTGGCAACTTCGCACTCCAGGATCCCGACGGTGCGGTGCGTCTCATGCGCCCGCCGATCGTCGGGCTGCACCTCCACGCCGCCTGAACCCGCCGAGCAACCTGAACGAGCCGAGCAACGCCTCCGCGCGCCGACTCAGGTCGAGTCGCCGTCGTCGCCTTCGCCTCCGATATCCCGATCCTCGGACAGCGCAGCGTCGGATTCGATCCCGCCGACGGCACCGAACGGCATCGCCTCTCGCACGATCTCGCGGAGCTGGCGACGGACCTCGTCGGTCGGCGCATTGCTCGCCAGCTGCTGCTCGAGCGCCAGCAGCGGCGCTGCGATGCGCAGCCGTGCGGCCGCGACGTCCATCGCCGCCTGCGACTGATAGCCCCGCAGCTGGTCCTCGACCCGGTAGTCGGCACTTCCCCGGATCAGTGCATCGACGGTGTCGACCACCCGCTGGAGCACGCGCTGGACCACATCGGCCGAGAATCCGCCGATGAAGGCGAGCAGCGGGATTCCGATGCTGTCGTCTCCGATGAACTCGTCGCCGACGATCAACGCCAGGGTGAAGCCGCCGACGAGGCCGAGCACGAACCGGATCCAGTACGTCGCCTCGTACTGCTCGTCGTAGCTGTTCTGCTTGACGTAGCGCGTGGCGGTGTACAGCGCGAAGAACGCGGCTCCGAGCCCGGCGACGACGACGAGAAATAGCGAGTTCCAGAGGCGGTCGGTCCGCTCGTCGCCGAGGATCGGTTCGGCGACGCCATCGTCGCCGCCCTCCAGGTTCTGGGGGACGACGGTCACGAACGCCTTGATCGCGTCGTCGCCGGTGGACAGCGGATCGGCGGCGATGATGATCGCCAGCGCCGCCAGCAGGAACACCACGGCGACGTAGAGCATGTGCCGGATCAGTCGGACCCGACCGAGCGGCTCGAAGAAGGCGCTCGGCTGGCGTTCGCGCAGGAGCGCGAGCGTGCTCGGCGTCGCCGGCCGCACGACCTCCACGAGGTGCTCGTGCGCCGCGGCGAGCTCGCGGACCGCGGCGGTGGTGAGCATCGACGGCGCAGCGCTCGGCGTTCGCGAACCGAAGATGATGCCAGGGCCGACCGGCGGCGGCGCCGCGGCGACCTCGACCGCCGCCTGTGCCTCGTACACCGTGATCAGATGCTGCGACTCGACGTCCAGCCCCTTGGAGAGCGCGTAGTCGAGCATGGCCCCGGTCTCCGACAGCAGGCGGTACGCGACGTCGGACGGGTTACGTCCTTCCTTGCGCTGCTGACGGTCTTCCGATGCACGGCGACGGACCGCACCCAGCAGCGCCAATCCGACGATGCCGATCGCCAGCACACCGGTGACCCCGAAGACCCAGAACTGGCCCGTTCGCTCCCGCTCGCCGTCGAGCTGCCAGACGACGAGGAAATAGCTCGCAGCGCCGAGCACGACCACGACACACAGCACCACCAGGCGGGCGATGAACGAGTCATCCTGGCGCAGGTAGCGCCACAGGCTCAGGCCACTTTCCTCCGATGACTCGGCCGTCGCTTCGACCCCGTTCGACATGTCGGTCCCCTCCCGATGAACTGCCGGCAGTCATCCAGAGTCCGAGGTCGGCCACCTGATACGTGCGCGTGGCGGGTCGTCCGCATCGCTGGTGAATTCGGACCGTCGCTACCGTCGCACGCCATGAGCGGAGACAGCACCTGGTTCGGAGACTCGGAACTCGACGAGCGGTTCCCGGCATGGACGCGCGGCAACGCCGCCGACGTGTTCCCCGACCCGTTCAGCCCACTGGGCCAAAGCCTGGTGATGCGACAGGGTATGTGCACCGGGCTACGCGACGCCTACATCCAGATCGGCGTCCTCGACTACGACGAGTTCGTCGAGCCGCACCGCCCCGACCTCTTCAAGGTCTTCGGCGGCTACCCGTACAACCCACTCACCCTGACCCGAATCCTCGGTGCTCGGATGCCCGGCGTCACCCCCGAGTTGATCGACGCCGCGTTCTTCGACGCACGTGACGAGGTGCCGCCCTACGAGGCGCAGGACTGGCACGAGTCGCCCGAACACGAGGCGAAGCTCGCCGAGTCGATGGGGTGGGCGATGTCGACCGACTCGCTCCCGATGCTCGACGCCGATCGGGCGCTCGCACAGCGGCTGCGCGACGAACGCCCCGATCTCTCCGAGCTCACAGACGCTGCGCTGCACGCACGCGCCCGAGCGATGATTCCCTACGTCCAGCAGACGTTCGAGAACGCGATGATCGTCTCCTCGCTCGCCTCGCTCGGCTCCGGTGCGCTCGGTGCCATCGCGGAAGGCCTCGGCGACCCGACTCTCGCAATCCGGCTCCTCGCCGGCATCGAGGTCGACTCCGCCGCTCCGTCCCACGCGATGTGGGAGCTCGGCCGACTCGCCGCCTCCTCCACCGCCGTCGCCGCAGCGTTCGAGGCCGGACCCGACGAGGTGCTCACCAGACTCGACGCCGCCGGCGGTGAGGACGCGCACGCCTTCCTCGATCGTTTCGAGCAGTTCCTCCACGACCACGGCTCCCGCGGCCAGAACGAGTACGACCTGCGCGCCCCGTCGTGGGAACTCGCGCCGCGGATCGCGCTCGCGGCCATCGACCTGATGCGCCGCTCCGACGCAGACCATGCCCCCGGCATCCGCCAAGCTGCCTCGGTCGCCGAGCGCGATCGCATCGCCGCTGACGTCCGCGCCAAGCTCGCCGCCGATGCCGAGACCGCCGGCACCTTCGAGGCGGCGCTCCAGTCCGCCCAGCTCTTCCTCGCCGGCCGCGAGCGCGCGAAGACCAACGTCGTGCGCGTCATCAACGAGGCACGCGTCGCGCTCTACGAGTACGCCGGACGGCTCGTCGATCGCGGTCTGATCGAGCAGCCGGAGCAGTTGTTCATGGTCACCGACGAGGAGCTCGATCAACTCCGAGCCGACCCCGAGCCGCTCCGAGCGGTCATCGCCGATCGGTGGGCAACCTACCGAACGCTCTTCGACCGCGAACCGGTGTTCATCGTGAACGGGCGTGTGCCATCGCTCGACGAGATGACCCTCCGCGGCACTGACAAGGGCCCTGCCGCCACCGCCGGCACCGTCCTCACCGGCGCAGCAGGCTCCGGCGGGTCGGCCACCGGCCGGGCCCGTGTGGTGCTCGACGCCGCCGACCCGCTCGCGCTCGAGCCGGGCGACGTGCTGGTCGCGCCGCAGACCGATCCGTCGTGGGTGCCGCTCTTCGTGCCCGCCGCCGCCGTGGTGGTGAACGTCGGCGCGCAGGGCAGCCACGCCATGATCGTCTCGCGCGAGCTGGGCATCCCGTGTGTCGCATCGGTTGCCGACGCCACCGACCTCATCCCGGACGGCGCCACGGTCACCGTCGACGGAACCGCCGGCACGGTCACCGTCGTCGACGTGCCCGACTGACGCGAACGCTTCCTCGAGCGACCGGAGGTTGCTCCGGCCACGTTTTTTGAACGTGTTCAGAAAACCCGCTACGGTCTCGGTCGGGCTCGACCGACGACGTCTGGGGGACGACATGACCACGCTCACATCCGATGGCAACTCGACGCTGCCGATCTCCGCCGACTCCCACGTGGTGGAAGGACCCGCGGTGTTCGACGGGCTCGCCGAACGATTCGGCGACGATGCGCCCCGCGTCGTCAGCGAGGACGGAGGTACCGATCACATCGTCATCCCGAGTCGCAAGGGGCCGGGCACCAACGTCGGCATCATG
>JBCBDK010000240.1:0-6514 GCA_038529675.1 Actinomycetota bacterium | reverse complement strand
GTCGGGCGATGTCGTGCTGAAGGTCGACTTCCCGGCTGACTGAGCTCGGGCCGGCGCCCGTCGATCGTTCCGACTCGCGATCGACCGGGATCGGCTGGTCGGACGGCTCGCCCGTCAGCCCGGCAGCATCGAGCGGATGACGTCGGCCACGACCGTGGCCCCGCGGGGTCCGAGGAGCACCGTGTAGTGGTTGGTGTCGGCGACGTCGATCCAGCGGTGCTCGGGGAACCGAGCGACGACGTCGTCCTCGATGAACGGCGGTGGCGAACCGTCGAGGCCGTTGGGGGCTCGGATGACGGGCGTCGGCACGGTTCGCCGCGTGAGCAGCTCGCGGACGTCTGGGTCGGCGAACAGCTGTCGACCGTCGATCCGGACGGCCGACTCATCCACTGCGGCCCGGAAACCGTCCTCGACCTCGACCAGGTCGGCGAGCAGGTTGCGTTCGAGGTCGATCGAGATGCCGTCGGCGAACGCCGGGTGCGCGGCCCACATCGAGTGGTAGCTCACGCGATCCGGCCAGACCGTCCGAAGCCGTCGGATCGCCGGGCCGAGCGTGGTCTCGAGCAATTCGTCGATGTCGGAGCCAGGCGGCACTGCGAGTGGCGTTCCCCCGTCGACGAGGACGACGTCGACGATGTCGGACGTCCGGGCAGCGGCGTCGAGCGCCACGTACGCACCCATCGAATGGCCGACCACGATGACCGGGCCGTCGACCGACGAGGCGATCGCAGCAACATCTGCGCCGTGCTCGGCGATCCCGTACGGGCCGCCGTGGTCGACGCTGCGCCCGCGGCCGCGCAGGTCGACGGCGAGGAGCTGCGCCGCGCCGTCGAGGTGGTGGGCCAGCGGATCGAAGTGCCACGCATTCGCCGTGATGCCATGGACGGCGATGATCGTCGCATCACCGTTCCCGTCCCAGCGCAGCGCACCGAGTGCGCCGGCCGTGCCGTCGATCGTGAGGAATGCCGGGCGCGCGGTCAAGCCGTGCCCCTCTCCGTCTCCCGCATGCGTCTGCGATCGTAGCGACCGGGTCGCATGCAGGGGCATCGCGACGCCGTCACGGCGGATTCAGCGCGGTTCGCGCGGCAGGCCCAGGACGCGCTCGCCGAGGATGTTGCGCATGATGTCGGAGGTCCCGCCCATGATCGTGTACGCCGGCCCGTACGCGAGACCGCGGGCGACGTCGTCCCACAGCGTGGCCTCGGGCCCCAGCACCCGCCCGACGAAGTCGGCGACGAGTTGCTCGTGCTCCGTGCAGAAGCACTTGGTCGCTGCGGAGAATCCGGCGGGCGCCTGCTTCAACACCTCGCGGCTCACGAGGATCCGCCCGAGCGTGTAGCCGGTCTCGATCCGGGCCATCTCCTGGCGGACGATCGGATCCGAACGGTCCGCCCGCTGCTTGGCCAGTTCGTACAGCGCCTGGTTCGAGACGAGGCGGTCGATCCCGCCACGCTCGTGTTCGAGCTGCGCCATCGTCTGCTTGAACGCGTTGCCCTCGACGCCGACCAGGTTGGCCGTCGGCACCCGGACGTCGGAGAACCAGACCTCGCAGAAGTGACGGTTGGTGGTCATGTCGGTGATCGGACGGACCTCGATGCCCGGCGTGTCCATCGGGACGATGACCTCGCTGATCCCGCGGTGCGGCGGACCCTCGGCGTTCGTCCGGCAGATGAGGTAGCAGTAGTCGGCGTCGGCGCCGAACGAGGTCCAGATCTTCTGGCCGTTGATGACGAAGTCGTCGCCGTCTCGCACGGCGGCGGTCTGCAGTGACGCAAGATCAGACCCCGAGTCGGGCTCGGACATACCGATGCACCACGTGGTCTCGCCCGAGAGGATGCCGGGCAGGAACTCGGCGCGCTGGTCCTCGGTGCCGTACTTGATGAGCGTCGGTCCCATCTGCCGATCGGCGAACCACATCGCGGCGATCGGAGCACCGGCGGCGATCAGCTCCTCGCCGACGATGAGGCGGTTGACGTCGGGCTGGCCGCCGCCGCCGAACTCGGTGGGCCACGTCATGCCGATCCAACCGTGCGCGGCCAGCTCCTTGGCGAAGTCCTTCGAGTAGCCGTTGATCCACGAATCGTTGTGGCGTCCGTACCGCTCGACGGCCTCGGTGGCCACCTTGCGTGCCTGCTCGCGCAACTCGATCTGCTCGGGGGCCCAGGCGAAGTCCATGTCCGGAGCGTAGATCGGCCCGGGAAACCGAGCCGCATGCTGCGCTGGGTGCCGTGTGGCGATGGTGATCGGCGGCCACTCGGCGGCGCCCGTTCGCCGTCGTGGCGGTGTGGCGATCGGGTCGCTACGATCGCAGACAAGTACCAGACAAGTCGCCGCTCGCGGTGAAACGATCTCAGGAGCCTCCGTGACCGATTCGCGCATCATCTACACGATCACCGACGAAGCGCCACAGCTGGCGACGTACTCGTTCCTGCCGATCATCGAGGCATACGCCGGCGTGGCCGGGGTGCCGGTCGAGACGCGTGACATCTCCCTCGCCGGCCGGATCATCGCCAACTTCCCCGAGCAGCTCAGCGACGACCAGCGGATCGGGGACGCTCTCACCGAACTGGGTGAGATCGCCCTCACACCGGGCGCGAACATCATCAAGCTGCCGAACATCTCGGCGTCGATCCCGCAGCTCAAGGGGGCCATCGCCGAGCTCCAGGCCGCCGGCTACTCGGTGCCCGACTACCCCGACGAGCCTGCAACACCCGAGGAGGTCGAGGTCAAGGAGCGGTACGGCAAGGTGCTCGGTTCGGCGGTCAACCCGGTGCTTCGTCAGGGGAACTCCGATCGGCGAGCGCCCAACGCGGTGAAGGAGTACGCCAAGGCGAACCCGCACCGCATGGGCGCATGGTCCTCCGACTCGAAGACCAACGTCGCCACGATGGGCGACGACGACTTCGCCTCGAACGAGCAGTCGGTCACGATCGGCGAGGCGGGGGAGCTCCGCATCGAGCACGTCGACCAGACCGGTTCGGTGACCGTGCTGAAGGAGTCGGCCCCCGTGCTCGCCGGCGAGGTCGTGGACTCCACGGTGATGCGGGCTGCAACGCTGCGGTCCTTCCTGGCCGACCAGGTCGCACGGGCGAAGGCCGACGGCGTGCTGTTCTCGCTGCACATGAAGGCGACGATGATGAAGGTCTCCGACCCGATGATCTTCGGCCATGGCGTCGAGGTGTTCTTCGCCGACGTGTTCGCCAAGCACGGCGATGCCCTCCAGGCCGCCGGCGCCAACCCCCGCAACGGTTGGGGCAACGTCCTCGCCGCGATCGAGTCGATGCCGGCCGAACAGCGGGCGGCCATCGAGGCCGACATCGAGGCAGCCTGGGCCGACCTGCCCGACATCGCGATGGTCGACTCCGACCGTGGCATCACCAACCTCCACGTACCGAGTGATGTGATCATCGACGCATCGATGCCGGCGATGATCCGCGACTCCGGGAAGATGTGGGACAAGCACGGCGAGCGCCAGGACTGCCTCGCCGTCATCCCCGACTCGTCGTACGCCGGCGTGTACCAGGCGGTCATCGACGACTGTCGTGCGAACGGTGCGTACGACCCGTCGACGATGGGCACGGTGCCGAACGTCGGCCTGATGGCGCAGAAGGCCGAGGAGTACGGCAGCCACGACAAGACGTTCGAGGCGGCTGCGGCCGGTCGGATCCGGGTGGTCGACGCTGCCTCGGGTGACGAGCTGATGGGCCACGACGTCGCCGAGGGGGACATCTTCCGGGCCTGTCAGGTCAAGGACGAGCCGATCCGCGACTGGGTCCGGCTCGCTGTGTCACGAGCCCGAGCGACCGGTGCGCCCGTGGTGTTCTGGCTCGACGAGGCCCGTGCACACGACGCCCAGCTGATCCAGAAGGTCCACGCATTCCTGCCGGGGCACGATCTCGCCGGGGTCGAGTACCACGTGCTCTCGCCGGTCGAGGCGACGACGTTCTCGATCGAGCGGATCCGGCGTGGTGAGGACACGATCTCGGCGACGGGCAACGTGCTGCGCGACTACCTGACCGACCTGTTCCCGATCCTCGAGCTCGGCACGTCGGCGAAGATGCTCTCGATCGTGCCGTTGCTCAACGGTGGTGGCCTCTTCGAGACCGGTGCCGGGGGGTCGGCGCCGAAGCACGTCCAGCAGCTGGTGAAGGAGAACTACCTGCGGTGGGACAGCCTCGGTGAGTTCCTCGCGCTCGCCGTGTCGTTCGAACACTTCGCGGAGGTCACCGGGAACGCCGGGGCGCAGGTGCTCGCCGACACGCTGGATGCTGCGACCGGCAGGTTGCTCGTCGAGGGCAAGTCGCCGGCCCGCAAACTCGGCCAGATCGACAACCGCGGTTCACACGTATACCTGGCCAGGTACTGGGCCGAGGAGCTCGCATCGCAGACCGCCGACGCCCAGCTGGCGGCCACGTTCGCTCCGCTCGCTGCGACGTTGAACGAGCAGGAGGACGCCATCAACGCCGAGCTACTCGCCGTGCAGGGCGACCCCGCCGACACGGGCGGCTACTACCAGCCCGACGACGCCAAGGCCGCGGCCGTGATGCGCCCGAGCCCGACCTTCAACGCCGCCCTCGCCAACCTCTGATCAACCTGGGGTCTATCAACTGGTGTCAGACACCAGTTGATACATCACGCAGCCTCGCCGAGGTCGTCCAGGCCGCCCAGTGAGCTCAAGCCGATGGCGTCCGCACCAAGTGCCCGAAGCGTCGGATCGGCGTCGAGTCGCCGTCGGGCTCGACTCTCGGCGTTCCGGCGAGCGGTGTCGTTCGGGAAACCGAGGGCGCGCACGATCTCACCGGCGCTGTGCGAGTCGACCAGGTCGGCGATGTGCAGAGCAACGACCCGCACGTCGCCTGGGCGGACTCTGCCGTCGTCGTCGTTCCGAGCGGCGAGGAGGAAGCCGATCGCGTCCAACAGGGTCGGTGCGTCGACGTCGCCGACGGTCGCCGTGCCGCTCGGTCGGCTCACGTGACGGTGGAACGCCGTCGCATCGCGGAACCACTGGAGCACATGGTCGGTGTCGAGCCACGGCGGCGTAGGACGCAGGCCGAGATACGCGCGGTGGCTTGACCAGCGGTACTGCTCGACGGATCGGACACCCGGCAGATCCAGGACGTTGCGAAGGGTATAGCCAACTGCGTTGAGCACATACCGCGAGGTCGTGATGAGGCGACTGGTGTAGCGCCCGCGGAAGATCGGTCCGTCGCGCCCGAGTCGATCGTTGAGATGCCGAGTGAAGACGCCCGACAGATACTTCATCGCGTCTGGAAGCTGAGCCACCGGGCATCGGATGACGAGGTGGAAGTGGTTCGTCATCAGGCAGTACGCCAGGATGCGAACGCCGAATCGGTCCGCGATGACACCGATGCACCGACCGAAGTCGAGCCGTGCGGATTCGTCGACGAAGACGTCGCCGTGGTCGATGCCGCGATTGACGACGTGATGGATGCCGTCGAGTGGATCGAGACGTGGTGCGCGTGGCATGTGCGGATCATGCGCACGGGGGTGTATCAACTGGTGTCTGACACCAGTTGATACGTCAACGTTGGGCGACGGGGATGTAGGGGCGGTCGTCGGCGCCGGTGTACCACTGCCGGGGGCGGCTGATCTTCTGATCCTGCTCCAGCAGTTCCTGCCAGTGCGCGAGCCAGCCGACCATGCGTGGAATGGCGAACAGCACCGTGAACATGTCGGTCGGGAACCCGAGCGCCTGGTAGATCAGGCCCGAGTAGAAGTCGACGTTCGGATACAGCTTGCGGCTGATGAAGTACTCGTCCTCCAGCGCTGTCTCCTCGAGCTTGAGGGCGATGTCGAGCAACGGGTTCTTGCCGGTGATTGCGAAGACCTTGTCGGCGGTCTCCTTGACGATCTTCGCCCGCGGGTCGTAGTTCTTGTACACCCGGTGCCCGAAGCCCATCAGCTTCTCCTCACCGGACTTGACACGCTCGACGAATCCGTCGACGTTCTCGAGCGATCCGATCTCGGTGAGCATCCGCACGACGGCCTCGTTCGCGCCACCGTGCCGGGGGCCGTACAGGGCGGCTGCGGCGCCGGCTGCGGCCGAGTACGGGTCGGCATGGCTCGAGCCGATCACCCGCATCGCCGTCGTACCGCAGTTCTGCTCGTGGTCGGCATGGAGGATGAACAGCACGTCCATCGCCCGCTCGAGGTCGGGGTGCACCTCGTAGTCGCCGACCTTCCACATCATGTTGAGGAAGTTGGCCGGGTACGACAGGTCGTTGTCAGGCTGATTGAACGGGAGTCCGACGGAGAAGCGGTACATCATCGCGGCGATCGTCGGCGCCTTGGCGATGAGTCGGAGGACCTGGCGGCTGCGGGCGTCGGCACTCTCGATGTCCTTGGCGCCGTCGTAGAACGTGCCGAGTGCGGCGACGGCGGACACGAACATGCCCATCGGGTGAGCGTCGTAGTGGAAGCCATCGACGAACCGCTTGCGCATGTTCTCGTGGATGAACGTGTGATGGGTGATCTCGTGGACCCAGTTGTCCAG
>JBCBDK010000239.1:0-6520 GCA_038529675.1 Actinomycetota bacterium | reverse complement strand
GCTCGAGAGTCCAATCGATCTCTAGTAGCCAACGGTCCCGCTGCTTGTCTCGCTGGGCGTCGAGTCGCCCGCCGTGCCACGTGACGTGATCGATCTCGACGGCCCACCGGACTGCGGGATCTGCGCCATCGGGATGCACGACGATCCCGTTCTCGAGGCGGATCGGGAACTGGCGGACCAGTTCGGCGACGCTGCGATCCTCGAGTGAGCGGAGCACCCGGAGCTCCAGTTTGGAGCCGGCCGGACGCTGCCAATCATCGCGTTGTGACATGACTCGGCGGACGCGGCCGCTGCCCTGGCGGCCTCGGCATGCGAGTCGCCGTACGACGCGCCAGAGCGCAGGCACCGACGAGTGCCGATCGATCACCCACTCGGTCATCGCCTCGAACGTGTCGTCGCCGACGTCGCGAGCGCAGTCGAACCAGGTTCGTGGCGGACTTGCGATGCGGATGCCGTCGGGGCGCTCGACAACGTCTTCGGGATCGAGGACGTTGGTGCGGCGGACGATCGCGCCGCTCGCGAGCGAGTTCGAGTCGTGCGGCAGGAGCACCGATGGCAGATCGGGGCGTCGAGCGTGGCGGAAACCCCAGAGCGACGCGGCTGCGAGCCCGGTCACGACAGCGGCAGAGCCGACGCACGCGGCCGCGCACTTCGCCTCGAAGGTGTCAGGAGCGCTTGCGAGTCGGTACACGCCGCGATGCACCGAGACGATCGCGCCGGCACGCGCAAGCCGGCGCCGGGCATCGGTACTGACGCCGTGCATCTCGAACTCGTCGGCGAGCACGACACCGTGGCGTCGGGCTGCGAGCTCGGCGATGGGAGCGTGGATGAGCGCCATGGGCACCTCCGGAACCAGGTGGAACGGGGGCGCTGGCCCGAACGGACGGATCGCTCCGTCGAGCACTGCAGGCTATCCGCCGTCGGCGACGCCGCCGGTCGGAGCGGGTGCACCGCCGCCCACCAGCCGTTCTCGTGAGGATGTGTTGGAGATCCCGCCGGATTTCCTCACGAGAACGAATCGGCGGTGGCGGATCACTGGGACGGCGGCGGAGGTGGGGGTGGCGTTCCGCCGCCGGCCGGGGGCGCCGGCGGGGGCGGGGTCGCGCTGCCGGGCGGAGGCGGGGGCATGGCCGATGCATCGCCATCGTCGCTGCCGCCGCTGAATGCGCCCTTCAGCGTGTCGAGGTCGGTGAGGTCCTTCAGATCACCGCCCGACTCGGTGTACTTCATCACCCCACCCGAGGCGGCGACCACGGCACTGACAGCTGAGAGGATCATCCCGATGCCGCGGCCGGCCTCCACGCCGAACGTGCCGCTGCCTTCGATCGGGTTGAACAGCAGCCGGATCAGCATGAGCACCCCGGCGAGGCCGGTGGCTGCGAGCAGGATCAGCGGCCATGGCAGCTGGTCGGGCTTGAGCGTGCCCAGTTGCAGCAGGATCACGACGACCGCACTGCCGATGAGCAGGATCCACGGCAGTGTTCCGGTCCAGAAGAAGTCGAAGACGTTGCCGCCGCCGCCGAGGTTGAAGCCGTCGGCCTTGACGGTGATCCACTCGAAGAAGCCGAAGACGAAGAAGCCGACGCCGCCACCTGCGATCAACCAGTCGGACGTCTTGAAGTTGCTGAGGTCCACTGAATCTGTCCTCCTACGTGGTCCACGGCCGCTCGTTCCCCGACGAGTCGGTCAGGTTCCGACCGTACCCCTTCGTGCACTCGTGATTCGGGGATTTCCGGCCGGCACGCGACCCCGACGGGTTTGACGAATCGTCAATCACGAGGTGACGGGCCGGTCGGGCTCGGTCGCTACCTTCGGAACACGTGCCGACCGCGTTGCTCTCCGTGTACGACAAGACCGGCGTCGCCGACCTCGCTCGGGCGCTCGACGAACTCGGCTGGTCCCTCGTGTCGTCGGGAGGGACCGCACGAGCGATCGCCCAGGCCGGTGTCCCCGTGACCGACGTGGTGGAGTGGACCGGCGTGCCGGCGATCCTCGGCCACCGGGTGGTCACGCTCCACCCGAAGGTCCATGGCGGCATCCTCGCTGACCCGACCGACGAGGAACACCGCACCGACATGGACGAGCACGGGATCACCCCGATCGATCTCGTCGTCGCCAACCTCTACCCGTTCGGATCGGACTCGGCCGACTTCGCCCACGGTGGCGGCAGCGAGGTCGATCTGATCGACATCGGCGGCCCGGCGATGGTCCGGGCGGCGGCCAAGAACCATGCCTTCGTCGGCATCGCCGTCGACCCCGGCGACTACGACCCGATCGTCGCCGAGCTACGGGCCGAGGGCGCGCTCACCCACGACACCCGACGCCGACTCGCGCGTGCGGCGTTCGCACACACGGCCGCGTACGACGCAGCGATCGTCACCTGGTTCGACCACACGCCGCAGTCCAGCTCGGGCACCGCTGCATCTGCCGGCGGCGGCGTGACGTCGGACGAGTCGACGCTGCCCGAGTCGATCCACCTGGCGCTCGAGCGCGCGCAGCCGCTGCGCTACGGCGAGAACCCGCACCAGCAGGGCGCCCGCTATCGCCAGGCCGGCGCGTCGAGTTGGTGGGACAGCATGACCCAGCACGGTGGCAAGGCACTCAGCTACCTCAACGTCTACGACACCGAGGCCGCGTGGCGGCTCGTCCATCGTTTCGACGATCCGGCCGTCGTCGTCGTCAAGCACGCCAACCCGTGCGGCGTGGCCGTCGCCGACGACATCGCCGCCGCGTACGTCGCGGCCAACGCCTGCGATCCCGTGAGTGCGTTCGGCGGGATCGTCGCCGCCAACCGACGCGTCACCCGCGAGATGGCCGAGCCGCTGTCGTCGGTGTTCACCGAGGTCGTCGTGGCGCCCGCCTTCGACGACGACGCACTCGAGGTCCTGACGGCGAAGAAGAACCTCCGGATCATCAGCGCGTCGGCGCCCGCACCCCTCGTGTGGGACGTGCGCCCCGTCGACGGTGGGCTCCTCGTGCAGGACGCCGACCCCGTTCCCGGTCGCGGCGCCGACTGGCGAGTCGTGACCGAACGTCAGCCGACCGACGCCGAGTGGCGCGATCTCGAGTTCGCCTGGGCGGTGTGCGCAGCGGTCAGCTCGAACGCGATCGTCTACGCGAAGGACGGTCAGGCGTTCGGCATCGGCGCCGGCCAGCAGAACCGGCTCGACTCGGCGCGGATCGCGGCCGAGCGCAGCGACGGTCGGGCGAGTAGCGGTGCGTGCGCAAGCGACGCGTTCTTCCCGTTCCGTGACGGCCTCGACGCGGCGGCCGAGGCGGGCATCCGTGTGGTCGTGCAGCCCGGTGGCTCGGTCCGTGACGACGAGGTGATCGCGGCGGCGAACGAACACGACATCGCCATGGTGTTCACCGGCATGCGCCATTTCCGGCACTGAGCGGGGCAGCGACCTCGGCCATCTCACCGACGTCCTCGGCGTTCGCCGACCACCGTCCGGGTTCCACGATGTGGAACCGTTCCATTCCGTTCCGCATCGTGGAACACATGGACTGCAGCCGTAGATTGAACCGATGGCGCGGATCGGTGATCTCCTGGCGGAGCGACGGACGGTGTCGTTCGAGTTCTTCCCACCCAAGTCCGACGCCGGCCGCATGAACCTCGGCAAGGCCGTCGGCGAGATCGAGGCGCTCGCACCGGACTTCGTGTCGGTCACGTACGGCGCCGGTGGCAGCGATCGCCACCGCACCGCCGACGTCGTGAGCTGGATGCAGAACGACACCCCGCTCACCGCGATGCCACACCTCACCTGCCGCGGGCACACCCGCGACGACGTCGCGGGCCTCATCACCGAGTACCGCCGCGTCGGTGTCGAGAACCTCCTCGCACTCGGCGGCGATCCGCCGGCCGACGGGTCCGAACCGGCGAGTGACTACACCCACGCCCTCGACCTGGTCGAGGAAGTGGCCGCCACCGGGTGCTTCTCGATCGGGGTCGCAGCCCACCCCGAGGTCCATCCGCGCAGCCCCGACCGCACGAGCGACCGCCGCCACCTCGCCGCCAAGCTCGGCGTGGCCGACTTCGCGCTCACGCAGTTCTTCTTCGAGGTCGAGCAGTACGTCCGGCTGTGCGACGAGCTCGCCGAACTCGGCGTGGAGAAGCCGGTGGTGCCCGGCGTCATGCCCTTCGTCAGCGTCGGCGCGCTCCGCCGCATGGCCAACATGAACGGCACCGAGATCCCGGCATGGCTCGCGGAGAAGATCGAGCGCATCGATGCGGACGCCGAGCCCGAACGCGTTCGCCGTCTGGGCACCGACGTCGCCATCGACCTGTGCCACCAGCTGCTCGATGCGGGTGCGCCAGGTATCCACCTCTACACCTTGAACCGGGCGATCACAGCGAAAGAGATCTGCGCGAACCTCGATCACGTCGCCGTGTGAGCGATACTGGTTCGTGATGTCGAGCGACACGTTCATGCGCGCGCACGTGGGTGCGTCGTCGGCATCGGATCGGAACATCAGCCAGGTTCCGTACCTCCCCGGCCTCGACGGCCTTCGCGCCGTCGCCGTGGTCGCGGTGATGATCTACCACGCCAACAGCGACTGGCTCGCGGGCGGCTACCTCGGTGTCGAGGTGTTCTTCGTCATCTCCGGCTATCTCATCACGCTGCTGCTGATCGCCGAGCACGAGCGCCACGGTCGCATCGACCTCCGCAACTTCTGGATCCGACGATTCCGCCGGCTGCTCCCGGCGCTCTTCTTGATGATGACGCTGCTCAGCGTCTGGGTCGCGCTGTTCGAACGCGACGCGCTCGGCAAGCTGCGCGGCGACGTCCTCGGCGGCGTCTCCTACTTCTCGAACTGGTACCAGATCTGGATCGGCGCGGGGTACTCCGCCGGCAACGACTTCGCCCCGCTGCGGCACCTGTGGAGCCTTGCGGTCGAAGAACAGTTCTACGTCGTGTGGCCGCTCGTCATGCTGCTGCTGTTGCGGAACGGGAGCCGCGGGGTCGCCGGCATGGCCCGGTGGCTGTTCCTCGTTGCGGTCGTCGTGACGGTCGCGGTGGCGCTCCTCGACCACGGCGCTCCGCAGCAGTCGGCGGAGCTGACGCCCGAGGCCTACTGGTTCATCGGGGACCGCCCGATCTCGAAGCCCGACGCCCTGTACCTCTCCACGATCAGTCGGGCCGGCGGGTTGCTCCTCGGGTCGGCGTTCGCGATGGTCTGGCGTCCGACGGCGATCATGCGCAGCGGCCTGCGTCATCGCGGCCGTGCGTTCGACGGCCTCGCCGGTGTCAGCCTCGGCGTGCTCGGGCTCCTGTCGGTGTACGTGTCGTTCGACCCCTCCGTCGGCGTTCACGGCTTGCTGTTCAACGGCGGCCTGTTCCTCACCGCACTCGCGACGCTCGGCCTGATCGCCGCGATCACCCACCAGGGCGCGTTCACCGGGAGGCTCCTCGCGCACCCGGTGCTGCTGTGGATCGGTACCCGCTCGTACGGGCTGTATCTGTACCACTGGCCGATCTATCAGATCATCCGGAACATCGCGGCCAACAAGCTGCAGCTCCACGAGTTCGTCCTCGCGATGGTTGCGACCGCGATCATCACCGAGCTGTCGTACCGCTACGTCGAGACGCCGATCCGCAATGGCCGGCTCGGCGAGTTGATGCGAGGTCCGCGGCGGCGGCCGGTCGTCGAGGCGCCGCGCCCGAAGCGCGATCGTCGTCCAGCCGTGATCGGCGGGGTGGTCGGAACGGCGCTGGTCGTGTTCGCAGGTGCCAGCTTGGCCACGGCGGAGCTCAAGCAGAACGCCGTCGAGCAGAGCCTGGAAGAGGGCCGGCAGTTCGTGTGCGACCCGCTGGTCGATCTCGACTGCGACGGTGTCGACGACGTCGACGCCGACGGCAACCTCATCGTCGCAGGCGACGGCTCCCGCGGTGATGCGTTCACGCCCAACGAGGAGGCCTCGGGCGAGCAGCCGGCCGCCGTCGATCAGGTCGAATCGGTGCCAGGGGCCGAACCCGGCGAGGGTGCGGTCGTTCCCGCGGAGACGGCACCGCCGACCACCGTGCCGATTCCAGAGCTGCTCGCCGTCGGCGATTCGGTGATGCTCGGTGCGGCGAAGCAACTCAACGAACTCGGGTTCACGGTCAGCGCGGCGGAGAGCAGGTCGTGGGGCAACGGGCTCGATTTCGTGCAGCAGCTCGGTCAGCAGGGGCGGCTGCCCTCGACGCTCGTGATCCATCTCGGGACCAACGGTCCGATCTCGGAGAGCGCCATGGCTCGGATGATGGAGGCCGTTGCCGAGGTTCCGACCGTCGTGCTCGTGACCAACGACGTCGATCGCGACTACACCGCCGACAACAACGCCTTGATCTACAACACGGGTTTCAACAACGGCAACGTCCAGGTCCTCGATTGGGAGGGGCTGGTCGGCGCCTGCGAGGGCGACTGCCTCGAAGCCGACGGCTTCCATCTGAAGCCCGACGGCCGGATCTACTACGCCCGCCTCGTCGCCGGGCTCCTCGGTCTCTGACCGTTCCGGTCGCTGATCGTTCCGGTCGCT
>JBCBDK010000238.1:0-6522 GCA_038529675.1 Actinomycetota bacterium | reverse complement strand
GATCCCTTCCACTCGGTACCTCATGCTTCACGCTTGCCATGAAACACATGTTACGTTGATCTTGTATCAAGTGGGGAACACCACGGCGACGAACGGGGGCATCGTGGGACCAGGCGAGCTGCAACAGAAGAACCGAGGAGACGTGGGGAGATGGGTCAGCTACATCGCCGCGTTCGCCGTCCTCAGTGCGGCGGCGTGCTCCGGTTCGGCCGACGATGCTGCGACGACGTCACCACATCCGACCGAACCATCGACGGTGACCACGACGACGAGCACCACGGCGAGCACGACGACCATCGCCCCCACCACGCTGCCGGCGACCACCGTTGCTTCTCCCGCCGCTGACGACATCGATGCTCGTGTGCCCATCGTGCCGGAACTGATCGAAGGGCCCTGCGGTGGCGATGCTTTCGAACGAACAGATGGGGTGCGATGCGGCACGGTGATCGTGCCGCTCGACCACGATGACCCGGGAGGATCCACCATCGAGATCGCGGTCGCACAGGTCGGGGTCTCGGGTGCCGAACCACTCACGGCCGAACCGATTCTGCGTCTCCAGGGCGGGCCGGGTGGCGGCATCACCGACTCCGTCGGCAGGTGGGCCGACGGCGATCTGCGCGAGCTGTTCGGCGCCGTGCTCATCGAGTATCGGGGCGAACCGAACAGCTCCCCCGCACTCTCGTGCCCCGGCAAGTGGGAGGCGTTCATCGAGAACCACGCGACCGTCGATCCCTTCGAGGTCGAGGCAGACCGGATCGCCGACGCGGCCGGGCAATGCGCCGCTCGCGCCAGCGCCGACGGCATCGATCTCGACCACTTCGACACCGCCGCGATCGCCGACGACATCGAGCTCGTGCGCCAGGCGCTGGGCGTCGATGAGTGGAACCTCGTCGGCGTCTCCTACGGCACGACCGTGGCGATGGAAGTGATGCGACGCCACCCCGACAGCGTCCGCACATCGATTCTGGACAGCGCGTACCCACCCGAGCGAGCGACGATCGCCGACGTGTGGCAAGGCCTCGATCACCTGCTCGATCGTTACGACGCCGTGTGCCCGCCGCGCAGTTCGTGCAACCCGACCGACGGAGCGTTCTCCGAGCGGTTCCTCGAGCTGGTCGAGCAGTACGACGTTGCGCCCCTCGCGACCGCCCTGACCAACCCGATGACAGGTGACACGTTCGACGCAATGCTGGACGGCGGCGACTTCGTCAATGCGATGTGGCTGGCCGTGTGGTCAGCGAACTTGCCCGAGCTGGTCGCCGATGCGGTCACGACCGACAACCCTGCGAGCCGGGACGACCTCGTCGTCGCTGCGACCCAACAGTTCCTTGCGGACTACGGCGATTCGAGTCTGCTCCAAGCCGACGTCGTCGAGTGCCGCGATCGTGGTGCACGGGTCGGACGCGAGACCATCGATGCTGCTGTCGACGAGCGACCCGAATTCTCGACGGTGTTCCAGTATGCGACGTACGTGGGTCACGGCATCGCGTGCGATCGGCTCGGCGCGGCGCAACAGGACGACACCTGGACCGACCCGCTCGGATCCGACATCCCGACGCTCGTGCTCGCCGGCGTGTGGGATGCAGTCACACCGCCCGAGTGGGGTCGTGCCCTGCTCGACGGCCTGAGCAACGGCAGGTTCTACGAGTACCCCGGACTGGCTCACGGCACCTGGGACGACACTGACTGCTCGTTCTCGATCACGCAGCAGTTCCTGTCGGACCCAACCGCCGAGATCGACGCAAGCTGCATCGATGCCATGACCGATCAACTCTCGTGAGGACACACAGATGACCGTCGAACCAGACTCCGCAGCGCAGGCGTTGCCGTCTCACCCGCCCATCGGCATCGAGAACGTGGCGATGGTGCACCACGATCGAGTCGGAGCGCTGGCGAGTTTCGAGCGGCTCGGCTTCACGATGACACCGACGGGTCGCTACCTCCTCGGCGGCGACGGTGGGCTCGAACTCGGACTCGCGAACCACCACGCGCTGTTTCCTCGTGGCGGCTATTGGGAGATCATCACGATCGGCGACGTCGACCGCTTCGACGTGGGGTACGGCGCGTTGATCGAGCGGCACGGTGTGCATCTCGCGAAGGTGACGCTTCGGCTCGACGATCCCGCCGCCGAGGTTGCCCGGCTGCGGTCGGTCGGCGTCGAGGTCGGCGACCCGGTGGCCATGCGGCGCAGCCTCGATGTGAACGGGCGGACGATCGACGTCGACATGCACCTCGTTGCGTACCCGGACTCGTGGGACACGTGGCTGCACTCGTCGCTCACGCACGCCGATCGCGCCACGAACTACGTCCCCGAGCTCCTCGACCACCCGAACGGTGCTGTGGCAATCGAAGGTGTCGTCGTGTCGTCGAGCGACGTCGCCGCCGCGATCGATCGGCTCGAGCAGTTCACCGGAAGCTCGGCGGACACCACCGACACGGGCACCGTGGTCCACCTCGCAGATGGCACTCGCTTCGAGGTGTGGCCGACCGACGTCGCCGATGACGTGTTGCCGGTTGCGTGGGCAGACGGAGTAGAGCGCCTCCGAGCCATGATCCTCTCCACAGAGTCGCTCGAAGACTCAGCCGCGTGGATCACCGAGCGAGGGGTCGGCCTGCAGCGCAACGGTGACCAGTTCACCGTCCCGGCCGCCGAGGCCGAAGGCGTCCACCTGCTCTTCGAACCGTGGACGCGGGGCGATCTCAGCTCGATCCGGTGACGCGCTCGATCACGTCGAACGCCAACAACTCTGCAGACACACCGACCGGACCGCCATGGCCCCCGTGGCCGTGTCCGCCGGGGGCGTGTTCACCGTGGCCGCTGCGCGCCTCCGACGCCTCCCCGTCGAATTCGCCGTGGCCGTGCTCGGTGACCTGGGCGGCTTCCTCGGCGACATGAGCGTGCGCAGCAGCGAAGTCGTTGCTGTTGATCCACGCATCGAACGCTTCCTCTGACGCCCAACGGGTGAAGACGAAGAACCGGTCGTTGTCGTCGGTCGGCTCGAGGAGCAAGAACTCCTCGAAACCCGGCTGGTTCTCGACCGAACCGACACGCTTGGCGAACCGGTCCATGAAGTCGGCCCCCATGCCTTCGGGGACGGACACGGCATTGATCTTGACGACGCTCATGTCCACAGCATCGCGCACCGAGATGTCTGGTTGCCAAGGTCACCTGACACTGGACGATCGGTTCTCCATACGTCAGACTCGGACGCATGGCTGACGCACCGACCACGGCGCCCGACACGTCCGACTCCACACCGACCTTCGAGTCGACCATTGACGACCGGGCATCGCTGCGCGAGATCTACCGCGAGCCGAGCGACGCAGTACTCGCCAAGGAGACCGAGACACTGGACGAGGGCTGTCGGGACTTCATCGTGCGGTCCACGTTCGTGCTCGTCGCCACCTCCGACACCGCCGGCCGACTCGACGTGTCGCCCCGGGGTGGTCCGGCCGGGTTCGTGAAGGTGCTCGACGACCATCGGCTCGCGATCCCCGACCTGAATGGCAACAACCGTCTCGACTCGATCACCAACATCATCGAGCAGGGCAACATCGCGTTGCTGTTCGTGATCCCCGGCCTCGGTGAAACGCTGCGGATCAACGGCCGGGCGTGCATCACCGCCGATGACGACGTGCTCGACCTGTTCTCCCAAGAGGTCCGGCGGCCGAAGACGGCGATCGGGGTGACGATCGAACACGGTTTCATCCACTGTGCCAAGGCATTCCGGCGCGGGGTGCTCTGGCAACCCGAGCAGTGGCCCGACGCTGCGACACGGCCGTCGCCCGGGAAGATCCTCGTCGACCACTCCGGCGCCGGTGATCTGATCACCGGTGAGCAGCTGGACGAGCTGCTCGAAGAGGGGTACAAGATCGATCTCGCCGCCGACGCCCCGGAGTGATTCCGATACCCGATGGTCAGGCGGCGAGCAGTGCGGCGGCGACCAGGCGGGTGACGTCGACACAACGTTCGTCGTCCTGAGCCGCCACGAGTGGCAACTCGGTGCATCCCAGC
Organism: Actinomycetota bacterium; assembly: GCA_038529675.1. Taxonomy (GTDB): domain Bacteria; phylum Actinomycetota; class Acidimicrobiia; order Acidimicrobiales; family Ilumatobacteraceae; genus Ilumatobacter_A. The sequence goes on along the minus strand of JBCBDK010000238.1, from coordinate 2,507 downwards.
ACGATGCGGTCGGCGTCGATCGACGCAGCGAGGTCACTCCAACGAGCACTGAGATCCCCGACGGCTCCGCGTCGCTTGATGTCGTCCACGAGGACGTGGATCTCGTCGATGACGAGCGAGTCGACCGGAACGAAACGGTCCCGGAGCGACCGAGGGGTCGATCTCGCCAGGGATCTCATGCGGCGCGAACATAATCCGTCGTTCTGCCAGGTGGTTCAGTGAACCGTATTGTGGACCACTCCGGGTCACGCGGAGATCAAGGCCCGTCGTCGACCGCCGATGCGCGACCGTCATCGGTCATCTGATCCGAGACAATGCGTCCCGCTGCCATGGTCACGATCCGATCGCAGCGGGCTGCTGTCTCGGGTCGGTGGGCGATCACGATGACGGTGCGATCGAGGAACACCGTGGCGAGCGCCTCGTTGACAAGCCGCTCGGTCGCCGGGTCGATGTCGGCCGTCGCCTCGTCGAGCACCACGACACGGGGGTCGATCAGCTCGATCCGGGCGAGGGCGATCAACTGCCGTTCACCTGCGGACAGGTTCGTTCCACCCGCCTCGACCATCGAGTCGAGGGTGAGCACATCGTCGCCGACGACACGACCCGAGGTCACACGGCGCAACGCCTCGGTCAGCGCGCCGTCCTCGTGACAGCCCGGGACGAACCGGAGGTTGTCAGCGACGGTTCCTTCGATGAGATGCGCACGCTGCGGAAGCACGGTGACGAGATGGCGGAGCTCGACCGGATCCCACTCCTCGATGCGTCGCCCGCCGATCGCCACCTGGCCCGACGCCGAAGGCCGCAGGCCCGAGAGCAGCGTCGCGAAGGTCGACTTCCCGGAGCCCGTCTCACCAACCAGCGCGACCGTCTGGCCAGCCAGTACCGAGAGATCAACCGAGTCGACGGCGCTCGGCGCGTCATCGGCATAGCGAAACGACACGGCTTCGGCCGAGAGGGCGAGTCCGCCCGGCGCAACGCCAGCGCGTCGCACTCGGTGATCGCGCCGACCGTCGCGGTGAGGTGTCGCAGCGCTGACCGACGTGCTCGACGGCGGAACCATCTCGAGGATGCGCGCCACGTTGGAGCGAGCCTGCTGGATGCCTCCGTACTGGCGGGTGAGCTGATCGATCGGGTCGAACAACTGGCCGGCCGCGACGGCGAAAGCTGCAACCGTGCCGACGGACACCGAACCAGCCGACCCGGCATCACCTGTGGCGAGAAGTCCTCCGACGACGACCACGATTGCGAGCGCGGCCAGCTTGCCGAAGTCGAGGGGCGAGAGCAGGTTGTCGGCTCGCAGCGCCGCATCGGCGCGGTCGATCAGCTCATCGTCAGCCGTGTGTGTCCGCTCGAGGATGGTCGTCTCGACCCCGATTCCCGCCAGCGTCGATCGTGCGGCGATCGACTCGCTGACGATCGCCGTCATGTCGGCCACGGCAGCGGCCCGAGCGGCGTACGCAGCGGGCGCCGAGTTCCGGAACCTCCGAAGGGTCACAGCGAGGAACGGGAGATACACCAGCATGGTGAGGGTCAGCCGCCACGACAGCGTGGCCAACACGACGGCGGCGATCACCAAGAACACGATCGCGTTCACCACGCCGGGGCCGCTCGTACGCACGAAGGCGGTCAGCGACTGCACGTCGGTGGTGGCGCGAGCGGTCAGCTCGCCCGCCTCGTGGCGATCGAAGAATCGCAACGGCTGCCCGAACATCGCCGCGGTCACCCGATTGCGGACCGACTCGAGCATGCGTTCCCCCGCGACTGCCTGAGCTCTCGTCTGCATCTGCGTGCCGACCCAGAGCAGTACGGCCGCGACGACCAAGACCACTGCGACGGTGAGGAGCGCATCTCGATCGGCATCGCCGATGGCGTCGATCGCGCGTCCGATCATCAGCGGTGGCACCAGTCGAAGGACGCTGACGACGATCGAGGTGAGAATCGCCACGACAAGCGATACCCGATGCTCACGCACCAGCGGCCAGGCACGCCGCAACGCCCTGGCGCCATCGGGCTCAGAGGTGAGGACGAGCTCCGACATCACACGACACCATCGTTCGATGCACCAGCCGGCAGAACCACGAACGGTTCGAGATCGACCACCAGGTCGGCGATCTCGACAGGTGCCTGCCGGTGCGATGCGGCGACGATCGTGGCGTCGGGCAGGTGTCGCCGCACAGCTCCGAGCACCGCAGCTTCGACCTCTTCATCGAGTGCCGAGGTGACGTCGTCGAGCAGGAGGAGGTCGGGTCGACGCAGCATGGCCGCGGCGAGGGCGAGTCGCTGTCGCTGGCCTCCGGACACGGTGCGCCCCCGCTCGCCGATCCGCCCATCGAGGCCCCCGATGTCCGCGAGCAGACCACTGAGCGCGAGTGCGTCGGCGACGCCGAGCAGTTCGTCGTCGGAAGCGTCAGGCCTGCCGCGGCGAAGGACGTCGGCGAGCGATCCGGTGACGATCGCCGGCGACTGGGGAACCAGCGCCACGCAACGGTGGCGAGCAGGCCACGCGA
>JBCBDK010000237.1:0-6526 GCA_038529675.1 Actinomycetota bacterium | reverse complement strand
ACATGACTCGGCTCGCACCTCGAAGCGGGCTCCACGCAGCGCGTCGAACGCGGCGTTGCGCTCGATGCCGGCCTGCACCGAGTCACCGATCGTGAGGACGCGTTGGCGAGGCATGGGGTTCGATGCGGGTGGTTCGGTCGGGGCCGCGGGCGGGCCGAGGAACCAGCCGAACAGGTCGACGGTCACGTCGACGCGGCCGAGGGAGAAGACGGCGATGCCGTGCGGCGACATCGCCGTGACCGACGCCTGTGCGACGAACTCGCCGCCCAGCGTGTTGCCCGAGGAGACGCCGCCCCGGGGGCTGCGAGCGGCGTGTGCGGCGATGAACGACGGGCGGTCGCCCTGCATCATCGTGATCGACGTGAGCACCGCGGCGGCGGAGGCGCCAGGGGGAGTGGGCACACCGATCTCGATCGTCCCGCCCGGATTGATCGGCGACGGTTCGTTCCGGGTGTCGCGGAGCCGGGTCGGCGGCGCTGCGACGAACAGCCCGTCGGTCGAGGCCTCGGCCGACGGACCGGTGACCCAGCCGGTCGTGTCGATCACGACGTGCGCTGCGCTGTGGACGTAGACGTCGAAGCCGTCTGCCGTGACGGGGACGATGGTCGTACCCGACCGGAACTGTCCGGGCCCGTCGACGTTCAGCGTCGAGGCGGTCGGTCGTGGTGAACCGGCGGGGCTGAGCGTGAGGAACCCGGGTGCGGTCGAACCGGCCACGACCGCCGTCACGACCAGCGCGGTCGCGTCCGCCGGCACGTGATCGGGGAGCGGGACGCGGAGGGTGGCGCGGTCCGCCGGGGGAGCGGAGGCGCCCGAGCGCGTGTCCAGCAGGCGTGTCGCAGTGTCGGGTGCGACGAGTCGGCCGCTCGAGGTCGGCCCGCTCGGGATGAACGCTCCGACCACGTCGACGACGAGCGACCCGCTGCTCACGCCGTCGAGTCGGAAGAAGCTGATCGAGCGGTTCGTGCTGAGGGGGATGAGCGCACCGTTGGCACGTGTCTCGCCCCTCCGGTGGTTGAGCTGGGCCACCTCGGGTACCGATGCTCCGGTGGCGTAGCCGACGGTGAAGCCATCGCTGGCAGGGCCGGTGATGGTGATCGTCGTCAGGATCGAGGTCGCACCGTCGGGGATGTCGCACGGGGTGCGATCGAGGATCGTCACGATGTGATGGCCATCGGCGTCGTGGATGCCGAGACCCGTTCGTTGATCGATGATCCGACACGGGCCGAGCGCCTCGTATCGCGACGGCGACGTTGCCGGCGCCGTCGCGATCTCGTCGGCCGGTTCGAACGCCCCGGGAGCTGCGCCGGCCGGGCCGACCGCAACGAGCCCGACGACTGCGACTGCGCCCACGAGCAGCGCAGTGGCGAGGCGCAGGAGACGCAGCATGCGCCGAAGGTATCGGCAGGCACCCGCTGCGGCCCGGCCGCGCCCGCGCGGCGTTCGGCCGGCAGCGCACGGGCGGTTGACACTGAGACAGAGAGTGGCTTACTGTCTCAGCATGTCAGGGCGGCTGCCTCCACGACGCGAGTGGACCGAGGTCGAGCTCGCCGTGCTCGATGCCGTTCGCGAGTGCTGCGAACGCTGGGGCGTCGACAAGACCACCGTCGACGACATCGCCAAGGTCTCCGGTGTCTCGCGGGCCACGCTGTACCGCCTGTTCCCGGGAGGACGCGACGTGCTGTTCGAGGCTCACCGCGTCCGTGAGCTCGACGACTTCTTCTCCCGGCTCCTCTCCGGCCTCGGCGACGCCCACACGCTGCACGACCTGCTCGCCCGGGCCGTTTCGGTGGCAATGCGCGAGCTGTCGTCGGACGACCACCTCGCGACCATGCTCGCATCGGCGCCCGGCGAGGTGATCTCGGAGCTGACGGTCGACGGTCTGCCGCGGATCACCCGCGTCGCCACCGCCTACCTGCTCGCCCTCGTCGAGCCGTTCCTGCCGCGATCGGAGGCCCGCCGCCTCATCGACGTGACGGTTCGCCTCGTCATCTCCTACTTCCTCGCTCCGGACGATCACGTCGACCTCTGCGACGAATCGGTCGCACACGACTTCATCGCCCCCTTTCTGCCCGCCGTCCACCGACACGCCCATCCCTCAGCCTGAACTCGACCTCGAACCGGAGAACCTCACCATGACCGCGATCGACCAGCCCCGCCCCGAAACTCACGCCGGAAACGACGAACTCCTCGGCCGTGACGAGCTCGACGACCTCGAGGCGATCCTGGCCGTGACCAACACCGACCCCGACGAGGTCGAGCACGCGGTCAAGGACAACGCGGACGCCATCTTCACGTGGGACTACTCGCTTCAGCGTCCGCACCTGCGCAAGCTCTACGAGAAGGCCAAGGGCGGCCAGTGGAACGGCACGACCGACCTCGACTGGTCGGCCGACGTCGACCTCGAGAAGCAGATCGCCGGCGATCAGGCTCAGGTGGCGGTCGCCGCCGGCATCGACCCCGGCCTGTACGACGGCACCGTGATCGGCCACTGGGGTGAGAAGGAGTGGCTCGCCTACGGCATCGAGAACCGCAAGTGGACGCTCAGCCAGTTCCTCCACGGCGAGCAGGGTGCGTTGTTGTGCACATCGAAGATCGTCGAGACGGTGCCGTGGTACGACGCCAAGCTGTACGCGTCCACCCAGGTCGTCGACGAGGCCCGCCACGTCGAGGTGTTCGGCCGCTACCTCGACGAGAAGATGGGCGGTGGCTATCAGGTCAACGCCCACCTCCGGATGCTGCTCGACGACATCATCGAGGACAGCCGCTGGGACATGACCTACCTCGGCATGCAGGTGATGGTCGAGGGCCTCGCGCTCGCGGCGTTCGGCTTCATGCACCAGATGACCGACGAGCCGCTGCTCAAGAAGCTGCTCAGGTACGTGATGAGTGACGAGGCCCGCCACGTCGCCTTCGGCGTGTTGTCGCTGAAGGAGGTCTACGAGGAGATGTCCGACGCGGAGCTCGCCGAGCGTCAGGAGTTCGCCTACGAGGCAGCGGTGCGGATGCGTGACCGGTTCCTCTCCCAGGAGGTTTGGGAGCGGATGGGCGTCGCCCCGAAGGACGTGTTGCCGATCGTGTTGCGCGACCCGACCCGCGACCTGTTCCAGCAGATGCTGTTCTCGAAGATCGTCCCGAACTGCAAGAAGCTCGGCCTGCTCGACCGCAACGACCAGTGGCTGCGTCGCCGGTTCGAGGAGATGAGTGTCATCCAGTTCGAGGACTGGGAGGACACCAGCGAGGAGTACACCTCGTTCGCGCTGGGGGAGGATGCTCCTTCGCTGGCGCCCGTGCCGGGCCACTGACGCGACCGCCAAGCGCCGACCCGGGGGGGGGCGGCGTACCATCGTCAGATGGTCGACCGTTGGCGTCCGTCGTGGTGATCCATCGACGATCGGGCTGTGTCCTCATCGCGGCGGTCGTGGCGTTCGGGCGATCGCCGCTGCGGTGTGCGACGACGAGCTCAGCCCGACGAACTTCATGCCGAGCGTGTTCGATCCCACGGTGTCGATGCGAGTCGCCGCCGCCGTCGCAGCGGCCGCCGTCGCCGATGGCGTGAGCCGTCACCGCTGACGTTTCGCCCTGCGATCGCACGTCCCCCACAAATCGCTCACGCTCGATGGCGCGCCCACGGAGCGTGACGTACCGTCACGAACAGGACACGTGAGGCGATGGTCGGTCACGGTCGGAGAGGGAGAGCATCATGTTGCGGGAATCAGCTCAACGCAGCCGACGGGTCGGGCTTGCGGGAGCCTTGCTGCTCACGTCACTCGTTGTGACGACGGCGATCGCGCCGAGCACCCCGGTGCTGGCCGCCGTTCCGAACAACAACTTCGACTTCCCCGACCGCTATAGCGTGTTCGCGCCCGACTGCTTCGGGCCGACGCCGGCGGCGGGGTGCGACGACTTCACCGATGACAAGTACGAGCGCCCCTTCGACGAAGACGACGGCGACTACTTCCCCGCGCTCGACATCACTCAGATCGCAATCGGTCAGGACTCGACGTTCGCGTACTTCACGGTCGCGGTCGCCGGGTCGATCGGCCTCGACGAGGACGAGAAGTACGCCTTCGAACTCGACATCGACGCCGGCGCCGAGGCCGCCCGCCCCGACATCCTGATCTACAGCACCGAGCCGGAGAACCTCCCGGCAGGGGTGTGGGGCCAGAGCGGCATCATCGCCGCCGAGGACAGCAACGACGACGTCGGTGGCGCCGACCCGAACACGCCGGGCGAAGGTGCCGGCGACGGCTTCGACAGCCCGCTGACGATCGGCGACGACATCTGGGTGCGCCGTATCGGCAACCGCATCGAGCTCGCGGTCGAGTACGGCGCGAACGGCATCGCCGGACTCGATCCGGCGACGGTGCTGTTCCGGGCGTTCTCCACCACGGCCGACCCGGTCGCGTCGTCGTTCCTCGTCAACGACGTGTTCACCAGCGCGCAGCTGACCTCGATCGACACCGCGACCGGGCTCTCCGACCGACTTTCCGCCCTGCCGCCCGCTGCTGGTGCCGATCTCGGCGGTGTCGCCGACGCCGACGCGACCCCGCAGAACACGCCGATCTCGCTGAACGTGCTGGCGAACGACATGCTCGGTGCGAACGTCGTCCTCGACTCGATCAACGGGCCCAGCAAGTTCGGCGGCATCATCGTCGACAACGGCGGCGGCAACGTCACGTACATCCCGGTTGCGTCGTTCAGCGGCACCGACGACTTCACCTACACCCTTCGCGACACGGTCACCGGCGAGACGCAGACGGTGAAGGTGACGATCCTGGTGGACCCGGTCGAGATTCCACCGTTGCAGCAGGCGATCGAGAACTTCCAGCCGGTCGAGATCTCGGAGTGTGGTCTCGCGGTGCTCATCGACCCGAGCTTCAACACACCCTTCCCCGGGGTCTCCCCGAGCACGAATCCTGACGGGAGCACCTTCCGGAACATCGGCTACGTGCCGAGCGGCTCCGGTCCACCCGGATCGCTGGATCCGGGTATCCACATGTCGAGGCAGATCTTCGGAGCGCAGGACACCGACGGTGGCGCCGACGGGCCGGGACTCGGGTCGTCGCTCACACTCATCTTCACGCGGCCGGTCACCGGGCTGCAGCTCGGGTTCCAGGCACAGCAGGCGGAAGAGGAGTTCACGTTCTCCGTGCCGGCGACCTCGGTGACCCCGACGCTCAACTCGACGTTCGGCATCGCACCGGCGGTCATCAGCCGCGTCTCGCTCGAGGACGGCAACACCAAGCTCGTGTCCGACATGACCGGTACCTTCGGGTCGAACACGACTGACTCGTTCGGCGCGAACTCGATCGTCACGTGGGACTGGAGCTCCAACCCGCAGGATCGGATCACCATCACCCACAGCGGTCCGATCAACGACCCCCGCAACGCCAACACCGAGACGGTCTACAACGGCACAATCGTCAACGAAGGGCCGGTCAACTGCACCCCACTCGTCGACCAGATCGGGACGGCGAAGCGGGCCGGCGACGTCACCGACAACGGCGACGGTTCGTACACGGTGACGTACACGTACGAAGTCGAGAACATGGGCAACACCGAGCTCACCGCCGTCCAGGTCATCGACGACTTCGACGCCGCCGGACGCTTCGGCACCTACACCGCGAGCACGCCGACGGCACCGAACACGTACACGGTGAGCGCCCCGGTCGTCACGTTCAACGTGGTCGATGCGCTCCAACCGAACCCCGCGTTCACCGGCGAGGCCGCTGGCGAGAACGAGCTGTTCGCGCCAGCCGGCAGCCTGCTGCCGGGTGAGACGGCCGAGATCGCCGTCGACGTCACCTTCGTTCCCGACTTCTCCGGTGGTGACACCGTCACGATCCAGAACCAGATCACGGCCACCGCTGAGGGCCCGACGGCGAACCGAACCGGCATCACGACCACGACGACCGACGACTCGACCGACGGCTCGGACCCCGATCCGAACTCCGACGGCGTTCCCGACGAGGAGTCGCCGACCGTCATCACGGTCACGCGGGCGGTCCCGGCGATCGACGTGGTGAAGACCCTCTCGTCGAACGCTGACGAGGACGGCTCGAACACCGTGTCGCTCGGCGACACGCTCACCTACGAGTTCCTCGTCACCAACTCGGGTGACGTCGAGTTGCAGGACGTCGCCGTCGCCGACCCGCTGATCACCGACGCGCCGAACTCGGGCACGATCTCGTGCCCGCAGACCACGCTCGCCGCAGGTGCATCGACCACCTGCACCGGTGACTACACGGTCACCCAGGCCGATGTGAACAACGGCCAGATCGAGAACACCGCGATCGCAAGCGGCGATCCCGATGGACCCGGTGGCGACCCGCCGGTTCCTTCACCGCCATCCGACGAAGACGTGCCGGTGCCGCAAGAGCCCGAGATCGACCTCGTCAAGTCGTTCGTCGACTTCACCGACAACGACGCCGATCCCGCCCTCACCGTCGGGGACGACATCAACTACTTGTTCACCATCACCAACACCGGCAACGTGACCCTCACCGGCGTCACGATCGAGGAC
>JBCBDK010000236.1:0-6539 GCA_038529675.1 Actinomycetota bacterium | reverse complement strand
GTCAAGGCGGCGCGTCTTCAACTGAAGGTCGTGCGCCAGCTCGCCGAAGCGGCGGGCGTCGACTCGGTCAGTGGCGCGGCCTCGCAGGCCCGCGATGCGATCAAGTCACTCGTCACGACGAACCGCGGCGAGGACGAACAGCGGGATCGCATCGCCCTGCCGCTGTCGTCCGCACCGAAGACGCCGTGGAACGCGAACGTCACGCCGAACCGTCGGTTCGCGATGCGGTCCGTTCCGATCAACGACCTGAAGCGTCTGAAGGATGCGACCGGCGGCACGATCAACGACGTCGTCATGGCGGTCTGCGCAGGAGCGTTGCGCGAGTACCTCGACGGTCACGGCATCCTCCCGGACGATCCGTTGCGGGCGATGGTGCCGGTGTCGATCCGTACCGGCGACGAGGCCGATCCGTGGACCAACCGTGTCTCGGCGATCGTCGCTGAGCTGCCGACCGACGTCGAGGATCCGCTCGAGCGGATCGAAGGATGTCGGGAGGCGATGAGTGCGGCGAAGCACCAGCTCGACCTGCTGCCGGCGGAGGCGATGATGGACGCGACCCAGATCACGTCGCCCGTCATCGCTGCGTCAGCGCTGCGCCTCGTCAGTCGGTTGCGCCTCGCCGATCGGGTGAACCTGCCCGTGAACGTCGTGATCTCGAACGTGCCGGGTCCTCGCGAGCCCCGCTACTTCGGTGGCGCCAAGCTCGAGCAGTACATCCCGGTCTCGACCATCGCCGACGGCCTCGGCCTCAACATCACGGTGCACTCGTACCTCGATCGGATGGACTTCGGCCTGATCGCCGACCGCGAGTTGGTGCCCGACCTGTGGGACATGATGGACCTGCACATGGCCGAGATCGACCGGCTGTTCGACGCAGCGGGCCTGGACCGCGCATCCGGCGGGGCGAAGAAGAAGGCGACCGCGACGAAGTCCGGCTCGACGAAGTCCGGTGCGAAGAAACCCGGTGCGAGCGCAGCCCGCAACACGGCGGCGGCCAAGACGGCGGCGAAGAAGCGGGCGAATGCGCGCAAGCGTGCGAACGCCGGCGCGGCAGCCGGCTGAGTTCGGTCATCCGTCGCACGTTCGGCCGGGCGGCCGAACGAACTCGCCAGCGACGTCAGAGCGAGTCGAGGCGCCAACCAGCGCCGTGCTCGTCGATCGTTCGCATCCAGTGGTTCGTGATCGCGACCGCAGCGATGGGGAGCGGGCCGTAGATGTGCGGAAAGAGCTCGTCGATGCCGGGCGCGGGCGGCTCCCACCTGATCTCGTGGGGGACCTTCAGCGGGTCGATCGTCAGGAGCACGAGTTCGTCGACGTCGCCGTAGAACCGGTTGGCGACGCCTTCGACCTGTGCGCGCGTCGACGCGTGGATGAACCCGACCTCGGCGAGTGATGCGCCACGGGTCGAGGTCGTGTACTCGCCGTGCTCGAACGCTGCGGCCCAGTCGTCGGGAAGTGCGGCGTGGAAGATCGGCTCGTCGGTGTACACGAGCGGGCAGCGTACGGTCAGAGTTCGCCGGCGCCGAGCAACCTACGGACCTCGACGGCGCGCTCGCGAACCTCGGGGAGGTCGCTGAGTCGTTCCGACGCCCGAACCTGGCGGGCGATGCGTGCGTTCTTCACGAACCGGTCGTGGTGCCGGGCGAGGAAGTCCCAGTAGAGCGTGGTGAACGGGCATGCGTCGTCGCCGACGCGCTGCTTCCGATCGAAGGAGCAACCGCCGCAGTAGTCGCTCATCGTGTCGATGTAGTTGCCGCCGGCTGCGTACGGCTTCGTCGCCATCTTCCCGCCGTCGGCCCACTGGCTCATGCCGATCACGTTCGGCAGCATCACCCACTCGGCGCCGTCGATGAAGTTGGCCCACATCCAGTCGGTCAGCTCCCACGGGTCCACGCCGTGGAGCATCGCGAGGTTGCCGAGCACCATCAGTCGCTGGATGTGGTGGGCGTACGCGCGGTCGTGGAGCCCGTCGATGCAGTGCGACACGCAGTTCATCCTGGTCTCGGCGTCGCCACGGAACACCGGCGGCACCGGCCGGTCGGCGCCGAGTTCGTTGAGGCCGCGGTACTCGGGCATCCACAGCCAGTAGACACCCCAGACGTACTCACGCCAGCCGATCACCTGTCGGATGAACCCCTCGGCCGAGTTGATCGGGACGCCACCGGCGTCGTACGCCGCCTGCACCGCATCGCACACCTCGGCGGGGTGGAGCAGCCCGATGTTCATGTACGGCGACAGCACGGAGTGCGCGAGGTGCCACGACGACTCGACCATCGCATCCTCGTGTGGGCCGAACTGGGTGAGCACGTCGTCGACGAAGTGGCGCAACCGGGCGAGTGCGCCTCGCCTCGATGTCGCCCACGTGCCGTCGGGGTCGGCACCCCAGGTGTCGACGCCCCAGTCGTCGAGGTCGGCGAGCACCTCGCGGTCGAGGTCGTCGAGGCGCGACTGCTGCGGCGCCGGCCAGAGGTTCATCGTCCCCTTCGGTGGTGGCTCGCGGTTCTGGTCGTCGAAGTTCCATCGGCCGCCCTCGGGCTCGTCGTCGGGCGTCATCAGGTATCCGAGCCGAGTTCGCTGCCAGCGGTAGAAGTCCTCCATCTTGAAGCGCTGTTTGCCGTCGGCCCACTCGGCGAAGTCCTCGTAGTGGCAGAGGAACTGGTCGGAACGCACGACGTCGACCTCGAGGTCGCGGAGCAGCTCGAGGCCGTCCCAGCTCGCCGGCTCGGTCGCGAGGACCCGGGTCGGTCCGAACTGCTCGACGTGTGCGGCAAACCCCGCGCGAAGCGAGTCGGCCCGACGGTGGTCGACCTCGAATCCGGTCTCGCGGAGCTCGGCGGCGAACCGACGCATCGAGGCGACAACGAAGTGGGCGCGCTGGCGGTGCCACCGCTTGGACCGCAGCTTGCCCACGCTCTCGACGAGGAGGATCCGATGCGTCGCCGGCGAGGCGTCGGCCATCGCCCCGAGGCGTCGGTGCAACTGGTCGCCGAGCACCCAGATCGTCTCCACACCGACAGCCTTGCCGCGCGCCCGTCGAGGCGCACTGCTCAGCTCGGTGCGGCCTGCAACTCCCGCCGCTCGGATCAGGCCTCCGCCGGTCGGGATCACGGCGGTTCGAGCGCCATCGTGACCGATGCCCGGTGCGTCACCGGTCCGAGCGCGGCGCCGATGAGGGGAACGTCGGTCGGGTCCACGTACGAAACGGTCACGGTCACGCGGGCGGACGACACCGACGCGGCGACCTCGATCGGCAGACCGACCGATCCGGCCGCCGCTCGCCTGGCTGCCGCTGCCGGGTCGGCGGCCACGACGGCAGCGCGGGCGCCTTCGCGTGCTGCGTGGTGTACGGCGATCTCGTTGCGAACGGTGACGCCGACTTGGGCGAGCGCGACGATGACGACGACGATCAGCGGGAGCGCGAGCGCGAACTCGACGGCCGCTTGGCCGCGATCGTCGCTGAGGCGCCGACGGCCACTCGTGCTCACACGCGATCGATCACGGCGTCGATCACACGGTTGAACAGCCCGCTGATGCGCGCCGCTCCGCCGCCAGCGGTCGCCCAGGCCACGACGAGCAGCGCGACGAGCGCAGCCGCGAGCAGCACGAGTGCGTACTCCGTGGTCGCCTGACCCCGGTCGTCGCGAAGTCGACGGCCGAGCGCCGCTGTCGATCGGCGAGCGGTCAGTTGCAGCGAGGTCCACAGGCGGATGACGGTGGCGAGGAGCTGGGCGAGCGCGCGGTGGAGGTGGGTGGCGCCGCAGGTGACCGCACCGGTCGAGGGTGGGATGACGATCAGGTGACTCATGAGGTGCTCCGAGTTTGGTGAGCTGCGGGAAGCAGGTCGTGTGGTGGGCCTGATGTGCGAGGGGACCGTGCGGGTCGAGGGGTCGTTCGGCGGGTTCACCACTGAGGCGAGTGGAAGGAGTCGAGGGCGGCGAGGACCGCCGGTGCGACGGCGAGCAGAACGAACGCGGGGAGCACGCACACGACGAGCGGGAACGACAGTCGGACCGGGAGGCGCCGGGCGGCAGCGTCGGACGCGACCCGGCGCTGCCGTGCCGCCTCGTCGGCGATGACCGACACCGACACGGCCAGTGGCGACCCGTGGCGTTGCGCGAGCGCGAGTGCGTCGGTCGCGGCGACCGCGACCGGGCCGACCGCCATCGGCACCGCCGACAGCGCGTCGGCGAGCGGTTCGCCGAGCTGCGTACGTCGAACGACGTCACCGAACGCGGGCCGGAGCACGCACGGACCGGATCGGGCCAGCACCTCGATCGTCTGGTGCGGCGTGAGCCCGGCGGAGGTGGCGACGACGATCAGCTCGAGTGCCGCCGGGAACGCCCGAGTGCGAGCAGTGGCGAGCGCGCGGGCGCGGCGCCCACGGATCAGTCGGGGCGTCGCTGCGACCACCAGAGCGAGCAGGACCGCAACCGCGACCGATCGGCCGGCCAGGATCGCGCCGACGAACAGCAGCCCGGCCGCCGACGCAACGACCGTCGTGCAGGAACGCGGACGATTCATCGAACGCCGCCTCGGATGCCGATGCGAACGATTCGGTGCATCCACCAGAAGCCGAGCGCGTCGAGCGCGACGCCGACGACGACAATCGTCGTCCCGATCGGCGACAGCAGGATCCGCACGACATCGTCGTCGCTGACCGCGAGTACGCCGAGCACTCCGATCGGGAGCGCTGCAAGCACCTGTGCCGAGAGCCGCGCCTGCGCAGCCCAACCGGCACGCTCGTCACGTTCCGCGGCTCGGCTCCGCATCGACACCGCCGCGCGTTCGAGTGGGACCGCGATCTGGCCGCCGACGTCGTCGGTCACCACCAGCACCGCCGCCGTCGTCGAGGCGACCTCGTCGTCCGCTGCCGGGCCGTCGAGCCACCACTGCGCAGCATCGCCGAGCGACGCGCCTCGGTCGAGGCGCCGGCAGAGCGCGTCGACGTGCGCCGCGAACGTCGGCCCCACGTCGGCGTCCATCACCGCCTGCCGAAGGCTCGACCCCGTCCGAACGCGCCGTGCGACCTCGTCGAGCCACGTCGCCGCCTCCTCCGGCTGTGGTGAGGAGATCGCCGGACGCCGAACCGTGCGCCCCGCCGTCCGCGGCCACCGACGGGGTGGTCGACTCGAGCGCCTCGCTCGCGGTTCGGTCGTCGCCGCTCTCGCCGTCGCCAGCTGCGGCGGCCGACGCGGCCGTGCGACCACTCGGCCGAGGACGGCGTCGGCGGTGATCCATGTGGCCAGTACGAGTGCGAGCGTGGGAACGAGCCCGCCGTCGCTCATCGCCGCGTCCGGCCGAGCGTGCGTCCGTCGGAGACCGATCGGACCTCCAGCGGGCCGGGAGCCGCGTCGTGCCCCGCCGCCACGACCTCCGCCACCTGGGTGATCATGCGGTCGGGGCCGCGCCGACCGACGTGCACGACGACGTCGATCGAGCGGGCCAGCGTGTGACGGACCGCGCTCAATGGCCACCGTGGCGCTGCGCGCACCACCAGCGACTCGAGCCGCAAGAGCGCGTCCTCGGGGGAGTTGGCGTGCACCGTCGAGAACGAACCGTCGTGGCCGGTGTTCATCGCCTGCACGAGCGCCAGTACCTCGTCGCCGCGCACCTCGCCGACCACGAGGCGATCGGGACGCAGTCGCAGTGCGGTCCGCACGAGCTGTTCGACCGTGATCGGCGCCGGTCCGTCGACCGTCTCCGGGCGCGCTTCGAGCCGGACGATGTGCGGTGCGGCGCACGGAAGTTCACGGGTGTCCTCCAACACGATGATGCGATCCGCGGGGTCGGCGAGCGCGAGGAGCGCACCGAGCAGGGACGTCTTGCCGGACGACGTCGCGCCGCTGACGACGACGTTGCAGCGGCGACGGAGTGCCTCGACGCAGGCGGAGCGAATCGTCGCGGCGTCATCTCCTGCGGTCCCGTCGAGGAAGTCGTCGAGGGACCTCGCGTGTTCGGCGAACCGGCGGACGGACAGCACCGGGCCGTCAACTGCGACCGGCTCGATGACGGCACACACGCGGGAGCCGTCGGGGAGCCGAGCGTCGACGATCGGCGACGAGCGATCGAGCCGACGGCCGAGCGGCGCGAGCACCCGCTCGACCACGCGCCGGGTCGAGTCGCCGTCGATCGCCTCCACCCGCTCGACCACGCCACGTCGCTCGACCCAGATCGCTCCGCGGCTGACGAGCACCTCGTCGACATCGGGGTCGGCCAGCCACGGCTCGAGCCGATCGAGGCCGCCGAGCCGCGAGCGGATCGCGTCGGCGAGTCGCTGCCGCTCCACGTCGTCGGCGAGTGGTCGATGACGCGTGACCTCCGCGTCGACCAATCGGTCGACGTCGTCGAGCTCGCCGGATGTCGCGACCGCTCGCACGTCGGAGCCGATCCGGTCGGCGAGTCGGGTCAGCTCGTCGTTCGCCGTGCTCACGCCGCGTTCGCGATCGTGCCGTGCCGGGTGCGGACCGCGTCGAGCAGCGATCGGATGCTTCGACGCAGTGGGCGGGGGAGCGCGGTCTGGAGGAGACCGGCATCGATCG
>JBCBDK010000235.1:0-6548 GCA_038529675.1 Actinomycetota bacterium | reverse complement strand
ACGGCCACGGCGACGCCTCCGTTCCGCGACCGGCGCTGACGTGCTCACGGTCGCCGGGTCGCTAGGTTCCGGGCATGCCCCGCCACCCGGTCGTTGGACCTGAATGGATCACCGAGGCCCCGATCCGGGTCGAGCAGTCCATCGACATCGCCGCTGCACCTGCGGCCGTGTGGCCACACATCGCAGACCACGAACGGTGGCCCGAGTGGTTCACCGAACTCGACCGCATCGAGCGGATCGGCTCGGGTGAGGGTGTTCGAAGTGGGCGCCGGGTGACCGCGCGACGACTTACGATCGACGAGGAGTTCACGGCCTGGGACGAGAACGAGCGCTTCGCATTCGCCGTCGTGAAGAGCCCGATCCCGGTGCTGGCCCGCCTGGCCGAGGAGGTGGTCCTCGAACAGGTCGACCACGGCACGCGGGTCACCTACCGCCAGGGCGTCGAGGGCAAGCGGTTCGTCGGCGGCGTGATGGCGTTGATCTGGAAGCGGGCACCGGCGCAGGTCGCGGCGGCACTCGCTGCGTTGAAGACCCGCGTCGAGGCCTGACCGACGCCGCGAGCGACCCTGCGAGCCGATCGTTGGGTCGACCTTCGACTCGCTGAGCCCCATCGCCGGCCTGGCAACATCGCGCGGTGGATGCGTTCGACGCCGGCCTGCTCTTCATACGGCTCGCGGTCGGCCTGACGATGGCGGCCCATGGCGTCAACAAGCTCCAGCACCTCGACGGGACGGCCGGCTGGTTCGACTCGATCGGGATGCGACCCGGCCGGTTGCACGCCCGTGCAGCAGGCGGTGGTGAAGTCCTCGCAGGGGTGTTCCTCGCCGCCGGGTTGCTCACCTCGTTCGCCGCGCTCGGGTTCGTTGCGCTGATGACCGTGGCGTGGTGGACCTCGCACCGCGACAACGGTTTCTTCATCCTGAAGGAGGGATGGGAGTACGTGTTCGTCCTCGGTGTCGTCGCCGTCACGATCGCCACGGTCGGCCCGGGCGAGTGGTCCGTCGACGACGCGCTCGGAATCGCCACCGACCTCGACGAGTTCGTCGGTACCGCGATCGCCCTCGGCGGCGGGCTCGTCGCCGGCGGCGCCTTCCTCGCCACCTTCTTCCGTCCACCGCGAACCGACACCGGCTGAGTCCGCCGGATGTCCGACACCACCCGGAGCAACCCACATGACCGTCGACGACTACTCACCGATCCGACCCGACGTGTTCGACGACCCGTTTCCGGCGCTCGCCGAACTGCGCGACCAGTGCCCGGTACATCGCACCGAAGCGCTCGGCCGACCCATGTACACCGTGGCCCGCGCCACCGACGTCCACGACATCCTCCTCGATCACCGGACCTGGTCCAATGCCCGAGGGCCGGGTGTCGCCGACTCGACGAACGGTACGGGCGACCTCCAGCACGACGACCAACCCGTCCACACCCGTCGCCGCAAACTGATTCGCGACTGGTTCAACCCGGCCGCAGTCGCGACACTCGAACCCGGATTGCGCGCCACGACGGTCGAGGCGATCGATGCGTTCCGAGTGGACGGCGGCGTCGGACGCGCCGACCTGTACGGCGATCTGGCGCTTCCGCTCCCGGTCGCCAGCTTCTGCGAGCTGATGGGCGTCGAGCTCACCGATCGCGACCAGTTCCTGCACTGGGCCGACGAGTTGGTCACCGCGATGGCGTATCCCGAACGAGGCGCCGACGCCCGTCGGGCCATGACGGCGTTCACCGAGGCCGAGATCGCGGAGCGTCGGCGGCTCGCAGCTGCGGGCGAAGAGCTGCCGGCGGGCTTGCTGAGCTTCGTGGCGACCGAGCCCTACGCGGACGACGGCGAACCGATGCCGCTGCGCGAGGCGGTCAACATGTCCAACCAGCTGTTGATCGCAGGCCACGAGACCTCGGCCTCGTTGATCACCAACGCGATGTGGCGACTCCTCGAGGATCGACCGAACAGGTGGGAGGTGATCCTCGACGACGAGTCGCTGATCCCTGCGGCAATCGAGGAGAGCCTGCGGTTCGACCCGCCGGTGCTCGGCATCTGCCGGACCAACAACGACCCGACCACGATCGCGGACGTCGACATCCCGGCCGAGTCGAAGGTGCAGGTCAACTACGCGTCCGCCAACCGCGACCCGGAGCGGTTCGAGCGCCCCGACGAGTTCAGACTCGATCGCGACCCGGTCGCCGCCGCCAAGCACTATGCGTTCTCGTGGGGTATCCACCACTGCCTGGGCGCACACCTGGCCCGGTTGACCGGACGGGTCGTCCTCGAGGAACTGCGCGCCCGCGTGCCGACCGTGCGACTGGCCGGCGACCCGACGCGCGTGCCGTCACCCTTCCTGTGGGGGCGCAAGACCCTGCCGGTCGAGTTCGACGCCTGATCGGGCACGAACTCGCCCGCGCCGAGTCAACCGGCGAACCGCGGTTCGCGGAGCCCGACGACGCCGACGTCGATCGCCAGCAACGCCCCGGCCATCGGGTCATCGGGCCTCGCCGAGGCGCGGTCGCCGTCGCCGCCGATCGACGTGACGTACATCGTGGACAGATCGGGCCCGCCGAACGCCGGCATCGTCGGCATCGTCATCGGGACCTCGATCACCCGGTCGAGCTCGCCGGTCGGGGTGAGCCGGGCGACTGCGGAACCGGTGACGCAGGCGACCCAGTAGCAGCCGTCTGCATCGACGCACGCCCCGTCGGGAAGGCCGGGTGCGGAGGTCCCGTCGAAGCTCGCGAAGACCCGCTCGTTCGAACGACGACCCGTGTCGAGGTCGTAGTCGTACGCCCACACGGTCGCCTTCGCCGTGTCAGCCCAGTACATCGTGCGACCGTCCGGGGCGAACGCCAGTCCGTTGGTGATCCCCACACCCGAGTCGAGCTCGACGTGTAGCGCATCTCCGGCCGCATCCGGCGTCGTAGCAGCGTCGATGCGATACAACCCGCCGGCGAACGTCGCCGACTCTGGCGGATCCTGCATCGATCCCACCCAGTACCGCCCCCGGGGGTCGCACCGTCCGTCGTTGAGCCTCGTCACCCGGGCGCCATCCTCGGCTCGGACCCGGCGCGTGGTCACTCCGCTCGGCCAGTCGACGTCGACGACGTGATGCTCCACCCCGGCGACGAGGCGTCCAGGATCGCGGGTCAGCACGACCGATCCGGGCCGACCGCCGAGTTCGGCGACCTCGTCGACGCCCGTGAGGGGGTCCGTGCGATGGAGACGCCGACTGTCGATGTCGATCCACCACAGCACATCCGCTGCGTCGTCCCAGACCGGACACTCGCCCAAACGAGCGCGAACTGGAAGGACGACGTCGATGCTCGGGGCGACCATCACTCCATCATCGTCGACGGGGTCGGCGTGACCGGTGGCGCGGCTGCGCCCGAATCGTCGCCGTCGCCGGCCGCGGTCCCGAGCACGATCATGATCGCGACGTACGCAGCGAGCAGGATCGATCCGTCGACCCGGCCGATGCGCTGGCCGAAGAAGCCGGTGACGAACGCGAACAGCGCGACGGCGAGCATCAACGCGAGCGCGACACCGGTGAGGGTCTCGTCCTCGATCAGACCGGGGCCGACCAGGCCCATGGCGCCGCCGACGGCGAGCGCGTTGAAGATGTTGGAGCCGAAGAGGTTCCCGACGATCAGCTCCGTCTCGCTCCGTCGGGCGCACGCGACGGTGGTGACCAACTCGGGGAGCGACGTTCCCAGAGCGACGAGAGAGAACCCGATGAAGCCGCCCGAGACACCGAGTTCGTCCGCCAGGTCGGTCGCACCCCACACGACCAGCTGTGCACCTGCGACCGTACCGATCAGACCGATGACCGCTCGCCCGACCTCGCTGTCCAGACGAAGATCCCCGGGATCTTCGTCGGCATCGGCGTCGTCGAGTCCACTCCGGATCAGATGGACGACGACCGCCACGAGCGCCACCACGAGCACGATGCCCTCCCACCGCTCGATCGAACCGTCGATCACGAGCAGTGCGAAGAGCAGCGCTGCGACGAGCGACAGCGGCCCTTCGCGACGGAACACGACCTTCGGGATGGCCATCGTCGTGACGAACGCAGCGGTGCCGAGCACCAAGCTCAGGTTGGCGACGTTGGAGCCCACGATGTTGCCGACCCCGAGTTCGCGATCACCGCCGGCGGCGGCGATCGCCGACACGATCATCTCGGGCGCGGAGGTCCCGAAGCCCATCACGACGGCGCCGACGACCACCGGCGGGAGATCGACGATCCTCGCCAGCCGTGACGACCCGAGGACGAACTGGTCCGCGGCCCAGACCAGGACGGCGAGTCCGACCACGAGGAACACCGCGTCCACCAGCACGGTCGTACAGGATGGCGGACCGCCGCGTCCGATCCTCGGATGACCTTCGCCAGGACGGAGGTGCGTGGTCCGGATCAGCACCGGATCGACCGAGCCGAGGACGTCGGCGACCACGCCGTCCGCGATCGCGCGGTCACCGGTAGTGTCGGCGCCATCGCGAACGGTCGCCACCTCCTCCAGCGCCTTCGGCGCCTCGCCGCCGTCGTGTTCGTCGCGCCGTTGCTCGCCGTCGCCGTCGACGTGCAGGCAGCGCCCGAGCCGGGCGACGAGGATCCGGTCACCTCGGACGGCACCGTCACAGCGCCCGCCACCGCCGCCGAGAACTCGGAGCGGGGCGGCTCGTGGTCGTTGGCGGACGCACCCGAACGGGTGGTGATCGTCAGCGACTCTGCGATCGCCGGGATCCGCTGGACCGGAGCGCTCGGCGACCTGACCAACGCGCTCTGGATCGATCGGCTCGAGTCGTGCCGGCGACTCGTCCGCAGCTCGTGCCGTGGCCGCGAGGGGTACCGGCCGTTGACGGCGTACTTCGAGCTGCAGCGTTACGTCGGCCAGCACGGCCTCGCGCACCCAGACGACGTCCTCGTGATCGCCGTCGGGTACAACGACTGGCACGGCACCTTCGCGTCGGACTTCGTGCTGGTGATGGAGCAGGCTCGACGGTCCGGATTCCAGCACGTGGCGTGGCTGACCTACCGCGAGGACAACACGTACACGCTGCCCGGCGACAGTGCCGAGCGGACGTCGAACTATCGCTTCATGAACCAGATCCTGCGCCAGGAGCACGCCTCGGGCCGTTGGCCCGAACTCACGCTGTTCGACTACGACGCGGCCACCGCGGGCCAGACGTCCTGGTTCGCCGCCAGCGACGGGATCCACGTCACGCCGACC
Organism: Actinomycetota bacterium; assembly: GCA_038529675.1. Taxonomy (GTDB): domain Bacteria; phylum Actinomycetota; class Acidimicrobiia; order Acidimicrobiales; family Ilumatobacteraceae; genus Ilumatobacter_A. The sequence goes on along the minus strand of JBCBDK010000235.1, from coordinate 1,334 downwards.
GGCGCGCGCGCCGTGGCGCAGTGGCTGTCGAGCCAGATCCTGTACTCCGAGCACCCGGAGTTCGCGCCCGACAATTGGATCCCACCGACCGAGCGCTGACGCCTAGCGTCAGACCGTGCGGGCGTTGACGCCGGCGTCAGACCGTGCGGGCGTTGAAGCCCAGCGTCAGACCGGGTCGACGCGCTCGAACCGGCTCCAGCGATGGATGCCGTGGTCGGACTCGTCGTGGTAGGCGCGCAGCAACTCGACCGGGTGCCCGAACCGCTCGTCGAACTCGGACTGCAGCCGATCCTGCACGTCGGTGGCCCCGACGCGGTCCCAGTCCTCGTGTGACTCCCAGACGAACACCAGGGTGATCACACCGGGCCTGGTGTCGTCCAGCCACACCTCCTTCGAGCGGAACGGGATCTGATCGAAGCCGGGCAGGAGCGCCTCACCGAGCGTCCACACCTCGTGGTCGATCTCGAGGAACCGGTCGACGTGATCGGGGTCGACGCGGAACACGAGCACCTCGACCGGGTCCCGACGGTGGCGGTCGTATCGATACTCGGACACGACAGCAACCTACGCTGCGACCGTGCCTGCGCCGACACCGCCACCCGCTCCGACACGACGGCCGCGCGTCGTGCTCGACTGCGACCCGGGCCTCGACGACGCGGTCGCGATCGCGCTCGCCCTCGACCACACCGACGTCGTCGCGATCACCACCGTTGGCGGCAACGTCGGCGTCGCGGCGACGACACACAACGCGCTCGCCGTCACCGAGTTGGTCGGCCGGGCGGACGTCGAAGTGCACGCCGGCCACGACGAGCCGATCGATGCCGCGCCGATCCAGCGCGCCGCCGACGTCCATGGTCCGAACGGCATGGGCGACACCGCACTGCCCGAGCCGACCCGCCCGCCCACCTCGACCGATGCGGTGGGCGCCCTGCTCACCGCCAGCCACGAGTACGACGATCTCTGGATCGTCGCAACCGGCCCACTCACGAACATCGCCCACGCCATCCGCCGCGACCCGACCATCGTCGACCGTGTCCGCGGACTGTCGTGGATGGGCGGGAGCAGTACGTACGGCAACGTCACCGCTGCCGCAGAATTCAACGCCTGGGCGGACCCGGAGGCGATGGCGGTGGTGTTCGGCGCCGGATTCGAACGCGTGCTGATGCACGGCCTGAACGTCACCCACACCGTCCTGCTCGACGATGCGTGGATCGACCGACTCGCCGCTGTCGACGGCGCGGTCGCCGCCACGTTCGCCGGTGTGCTCCGCTTCTACCGGCGCCGTCAGATCGAGTTGTCGACCCTGCCGGGCGCATCGTGAACCGCGGCGCCCG
>JBCBDK010000234.1:0-6586 GCA_038529675.1 Actinomycetota bacterium | reverse complement strand
CGCCGGGTGGATCAGCCCCGGCGGGCTCAACCACCTGTGCGACCTGCTCCAGGTGCCACCGGCGGAGGCCTACGGGGTCGCCACCTTCTACGAACTGTTCCGGACCGAAGATCCCGGTGACACCCGCTCGGTCCATCACGTGTGTCTGGACACGGCGTGTCGTGTTCAGGGGGCCAAGGACCTCGCACTCCGGCTCGAAGCGGAGGGACGGCGCGTGCACCGTGGTCCGTGTCTCGGGCAGTGCGAGCGAGCGCCGGCACAGTTCGTGCAGGGCGTCGGCGGCGAGCCTGACCATGTGCCGGCCGAGACCGCCGACGCGCTCGCGCCCGACTCGTACCGGCTCCCGCAGCACGGCTCGCCCGACCTGCGGATCCTGCACCGCGTCGGCGTGGTCGACCCGACGTCGCTCGTGTCCTACCGCGAGCACGGCGGCTACCAGATGCTCGCGCATGCGATCGAGGTCGGTACCGACCGGGTGATCGAGGAGATCTCCGCGGCCGAGCTGTCCGGCCGCGGCGGCGCAGCGTTCCCGACTGGCGTCAAGTGGCGAGCGGTCGCCGATGAGCCCGGCCCCCGCAAACACGTCATCGCCAACGCCGACGAGTCCGAGCCGGGCACGTTCAAGGACCGCGTGGTGATGGCGCACGATCCGTTCGCCGTCGTCGAGGCGCTCACGATCGCCGGGCTCACCGTCGGCGCCGAGGAAGGGTGGATCTACATCCGCGGCGAGTACCCGCTGGCCACCGACCGGCTCGTCGGGGCGATCGAGCAGGCGCGCACCGCCGGACTGCTCGGTGCGGACGTGATGGGATCGGGCCGACGGTTCGACATCGAGGTGCGTCGTGGCGCCGGGGCCTACATCTGCGGTGAGGAGACCGCGCTGATGGAGTCGATCGAAGGTCGCCGCGGCGAACCGCGCAACAAACCCCCGTTCCCGACCACCCATGGCTTGTTCGGCCAACCCACAGCGGTGAACAACCCCGAGACGCTGCTGAACGTGCTCGACGTGCTCGACCGTGGGTCCGAGGCCTATGCCGCCGTCGGCAGCGATCGCTCGAACGGTCACCGATTGTTCTGCGTGGCGGGGCACGTGGCCCGGCCCGGCTTGTACGAGGTGCCGTTCGGTGAGCGCCTGGGTGACGTCATCGAGCTCGCCGGCGGGCCGACCGGCGAACTCCGAGCGGTGTTGCTCGGCGGTGCGGCGGGCAGCTTCGTCGGACCCGATCAACTCGACCTCGAGATGTCGCTGGAGGCGACGCGCGCAGCCGGTGTCTCGCTCGGTTCAGGCGTGATCACGCTGTTCGACACCTCGGTCGACTTCGACGATCTCGTGGTGCGGATCGCCGAGTTCTTCCGGTCCGAGTCGTGCGGCCAGTGCGTGCCGTGCCGGGTGGGCACGGTGCGTCAGCACGAGGTGCTGGTCGAGATGACCGATCGGGGCACCCTCACCCACGATCGACGGTCGTTGATCGACGACATGGCGGTGGCGATGGCCGACGCCTCGATCTGCGGGCTCGGACACACCGCGGCCGGTGCCGTCCGGTCCGCGATCCGACTCGGCCTGATCGGAGGCGCTCGATGACCGACGTTCGATCCGAGCACGCAACTCCCACGGACGGTCCCGGCCAAGAGAACACCGTCGCAACACCGGTGCGTGTACGTGTCGACGGCCGCGAGGTCGAGGTGCCCGAGGGCGCCACGCTGCTCGCCGCGTGTGAGGCGGCTGGTGTCGACACCCCGACGATCTGCTGGGCCGAGAATCTGACACCGGTCAACGTGTGCCGCGTCTGCGTCGTCGAGGTGGAGGGGAACCGGACGCTCGTCCCGTCGTGTAGTCGCCCGGCCGAGGAGGGGATGGAGGTCCGCACCGACACCGATCGCGTCCGGCACAGCCGACGGATGGTGCTCGAGTTCCTCGCATCCGGCCTCGACCTGAGTCAGGCACCCGAGATCGCTGAGCGGTGCGACGAATACGGCGTCGACCTCGATCGCTACCCGGACCACCGCGAGCGGGTCGAGGAGCCGGTGAAGATTCAGGACGAGCTCTACATCCGGGACTACGAGAAGTGCGTGCTCTGCTACAAGTGCGTCGAGGCGTGCGGTGACGATGCCCAGCACACCTTCGCGATCGCCATCGCAGGGCGGGGCTTCGACAATCGGATCTCGACCGAGTTCGACGTCGCCCTGCCCGACTCGGCGTGTGTGTACTGCGGCAACTGCATCGGGGTGTGCCCCACCAACGCACTCCAGTTCAAGACCGAGTTCGACCTCCGTGCTGCGGGGGAGTGGCGCGAGGACGATCAGGCCGTCACGCGCACGGTGTGCAGCTACTGCGGTGTCGGCTGCAATCTCGAGCTCCATGTCCAGGACGACCGCATCGTCAAGGTCAGCAGCCCGGCGGATCACGAGGTCACGCACGGCCACCTGTGCGTGAAGGGCCGGTTCGGCTGGACCTACGTCCACGCCGACTGACACGCCCGCAACATCGGCGCCAGGCGAAAACGTTCCCGCCTGGCGCCGATGTTGCATGTCGGGCGAGATGTGCCGGGTGCATCTCGTCCGTTCGGGGCGGCGGCATGGTTCCTGGCACACTCGCCGTTCGTGGACTTCGACCTGCCGCCTGACGACCACCCGATGCGCACCCGCGTGCGCGGCTGGATCGCGGCCAACCCGTCGCCGTCGGGCCGCGACCTCGCCGAGGCCGGGTGGGTCGTTCCCCACTGGCCGGCGCCGTACGGCATCGACGCCGACCCGATCGAGCAGCTCGTCATCGACGACGAATTGGGTCGGGCCGGCATCCGCCGCCCCAACAACCAGATCGGCATCGGCTGGGCCGCGCCGACCATCTTCCTCGCCGGCACCCCCGAACAGCACGAGCGCTATCTGCCGACGATCTTCAGCGGCGAGGAGTTCTGGTGCCAGCTCTTCTCCGAACCCGACGCCGGCTCCGACCTCGCCAACCTCGCGTGCCGCGCGACCAGAGACGGCGACGAGTACGTCGTCAACGGTTCGAAGATCTGGTCGTCGGGTGCACACCACAGCCAGTTCGGGATCCTGATCGCCCGGACCGACGTCGACGCACCGAAGCACAAGGGCATCAGCTACTTCATCATGCCGATGGACGTGGACGGTCTGACGATGAGCCCGATCGTCGACATGACGGGGGCGCACTCCTTCAACCAGGTGTTCTTCGATGACGTGCGGATCCCCGCCGCCAACCGGGTCGGGGAGGAGGGCGACGGCTGGCGCCTCGCCAAGGTCACGCTGTCCAACGAGCGCGTGTCGCTCAGTTCGGCTGGTTCGCTCTGGGGCACCGGCCCGTCGGCCGCCCACCTCATCGACCTGCTCCGCGAACAGGGCGGCGTGGCCGACCCGGTGCTGCGTCGTCGGGCGGTCGACGTCCACATCGAGGCAGAGCTGCTCCGCCTCAACCGGTTCCGCAGCCTCAGTGCGACCCTCCGAGGCGAGACACCCGGGCCCGAGGCATCGATCCAGAAGTTGATGGCCGACGACCACGGCCAGCACGTGATGGAGCTCGCCAAGGATGTGGCTGGGGCGCACGGTCTGGTGGCGGGTTCCGGGCCCGCAGGTGACGTGCCGCTCGCGATGCAGGGCGCCCCGGTCGAGAATCGTCGTCGCGGCACACCGACGGACTACCCCGACGTCGACTCGGTGTGGCATCACGGCTTCCTGTTCTCGCCGGCGCTCACCGTCGGCGGGGGCACGTTCGCGATCCAGCGGAACATCGTCGCCGAGCACGTCCTCGGTCTGCCGCGTGAGCCGAACGTCGAGCGGGGGCTCAGCTGGTCCGAGGCTCGCTCGCTGGCGGTGTGATCAGGCCCGATCGTCCTTCGCCGGGAACGCAACGGCGAACACGACCGCCTGCACCGCCCACAGCGCCACGGCCATCCACCACACCCGGCGGATCCCGTCGAGGAACTCGTCGGGCGAGTTCGGCTCGCCGATCAGCGTGATCGAGACCGCAACGCCCACCGCGATCGACAGCTGGAAGATCGTGGTCCGCCCGGCGCCGCCCATCCCGAACTGGAACGGCGGCACGTCGCGCATCGTCGCACCCACGAGCATCGCGAAGCTGCACCCGGCTGCGATGCCGATGAAGCAGCCGGGCAGGAGAATGCCCAGCAGGTAGTCGGGTTCGGTGCCGGTGAACACGACGTGCGTCACGCCACCGATCGCGCCCGTCACGCCGCCCGCCACGAGGATCGGCCCGTTGCCGATCCGGTCGGCCAGCCGCCCCGTGATCGGCGAGACGAACGCGGCGATCATCGGGCCGGGCGCGATCGCGAACCCGGTTCGGAGGACGGACCAGTCCCAGGTCCGCTGGATGAACTCGGGGAACGTGACCAGCCAGGCGAAGAAGCCGACGGTGAAGCACACGCCGCCGATGTTCCCGATCGCGTACGTCTGCATCCGGAGCAGCGACAGATCGAACAGCGGCTCGGGGTGGCGACGGCTGCGTGCGACGAACAGGGCGATGAGTGCGACACCTGCGACGAGTGAGCCGACGACGCCGCCCGACCCCCAGCCCCAGGACTCGCCCTGGACGATCGCGAACACGAACGCTCCGACACCGAGCGCTGCCAGCGGGACGCTGACGAGGTCGACGCGGTCGGGCACTCCGTCGCCGACGCTCTCCTCCAACCAGCGTGGCGCCACGAACAGCACCGCGATGGCGACGGGGACGTTGATCAGGAACACCGCTCGCCATCCGAAGCCGTCGACGAGCAGTGCGCCGAGCGACGGTCCGAGCGCGGCGGCGAGGCCACCCATCGCGCCCCAGATGCCGATGCCGAGCTGGCGTCTGGCGATCGGGAATGCGGTGAGGAGCAGCGCCAGACCGGCTGGGAACTGCATCGCCCCGCCGATCGATTGCATGACGCGTGCGGCGATCAGGAGCCCGACCGAGTTCGCCACCCCGGACAGGATCGACCCGACGGCGAACGTCGCCACACCGGCCAGGAAGACCCTCCGGCGGCCGAATCGGTCGGCGGCCCAGCCGAATGGGAGCAGGAGCGAGGCGACGCCGATGTTGTAGGCGGTGATGACCCACGACAGTGTGCCCGCCGACGCATCGGGGAAGGCGCCGGCGATCTCGCTTCGGGCGAGGGCGATGACGGTGATCTCGAGCGAGACCATGAACGACACCATCGACGTGATCGCCAGCGTGCGCCACGCGCCGGCATGGATGGCCTGCCCGGCAGCGGTGGGTGAGCCGGAGGCGGACGGCGCGGTGGTCACGGCCGCAGCCTAGGTCACATGAGTGAACGACTGTCAACTCAGGTCTCGTCGGCGGGTCGCGGCGCTACCGTGCGGGCCCGTGACCGTGAAGGACGACGCACGCGGCTTCGGTATCGACATCGGCGGCACCGGCATGAAGGCGGCGGTCGTCGACCTCACGAACGGCGCGCTGCTGACCGAACGCCATCGCATCGACACGCCCCAACCGGCGACCCCCGAGGCCATGGCCGAGGTGGTGCGCGAGCTCGTCGAGTTCCACGGCTGGGGCGGACCCGTCGGCTGCGCGTTCCCCGCCGTCGTGCGCCACGGCATCGTCGGCTCCGCGGCGAACATCGACGACTCGTGGCTCGACGTCGACGCCGACCGCATCTTCACCGAAGCCCTCGATCGTCACGACGAGGACGGTGTCGTCATGCTCAACGACGCCGATGCCGCCGGGTTGGCCGAGATGCGCTTCGGCGTCGGCCGTGGCCGCGGCGGCGTCGTGATGATGCTCACGTTCGGCACCGGCATCGGGTCGGGGTTGTTCGTCGACGGCACGCTCGTCCCGAACACCGAACTCGGGCACCTCGAACTCGACGGTCACGTCGCCGAGCACCGGGCTGCGGCGAGCGCGAAGAAGCGCGAGGATCTCAGCTGGGCGGCCTGGGCCGAGCGCGTCGAACGGTATCTCCGCCACCTCGAACGTCTCTTCTCCCCCGATCTCTTCATCGTCGGTGGAGGAGCGAGCAAGAAGGCCGACCGATGGCTCGACGACGTGCGGATCGACACCGAGATCGTCCCCGCCGAACTCCTGAACAACGCCGGCATCGTCGGCGCTGCGATCCGCGCCGCCGGCCTCCACTGATCGTCGGCGGTCGCCTCGGACGAGCGCCATGGCGATCCGCTCAGTCGGGTGGATCGTCTGCGGCGGTCCCGTTCGATTCCCGTCGACGCCAGTCGACCGCACGCGAGTAGAGCGACCGGCCGTCCTGGATCACACCGGCTCGTTCGGCCACCAGTTGGTTGAGCTCACCGCCGATCAGGAACACCACGCACGCCGACCACAACCAGGTGAGGCCGAGGAGCACCGCGCCGGTCGCACCCACGAATTGGTTGCCGTCGCCGACGATGCTCACGTACCAACCGAAGCCGAGCGAGAGGCTCGCCCATCCGACAGCGGTGAGTGCGGCGCCGGGGAGGTCGTACCGCCACGGCGTGTGGTGATTGGGTCCGACATGGAACATCGTCGCCGCCCACACGACGAGCACGAGCAGGCCGACGAGGAGCCGAATCGGGAGGGGCACGGCTGCGTCTGCTCCGAGTGACCACAGCGCGGTCGAGACCG
>JBCBDK010000233.1:0-6617 GCA_038529675.1 Actinomycetota bacterium | reverse complement strand
CGGAGCCGCCCGAACAGGCAGCAACGGTGATGAGGAGGCCGGCGAACACGATCGGCCTGGTGCGGGAGAGGGTCGGGCGACGCATCACGAGCACGCTCGAGCCGACACGACCTCGACCCTGGCGATGGTCAGCGGCGCCCGCGGCCGGCCGGGCGGCGGCCCGCAGGCCGTTGTTTGCCGCTCTGGTACGGCTGGTGCCGAAACCACAGGTTGCACGCCCACTTTTCGCCACCCCACACCGGCGAACCGCCGTGCAGCGACTTCGGGTGGCGGGTGAGGTCATCGAGCTCGGGGTCGACCACGTTGTGAAAGATCACCATCCGGCCCGGCTTGGCCTCGACCTCGAGCTCCAACTTCGGGAAGATCGTGCCGCCACCGTCCTCGACCTCGTTCAGGTAGCAGAGTGCGGTCACGAGCCGCTGGCCACCCTTTGCGGTGCGCTGCTTGCCCTTCTCGGAGTTCATGTCCCAGCCGTCGAAGTGCGGGCGGTACTGCTGGGTCTCGGCATAGTGCACGACCTGGAGCGACTCGGCGTGGCGGATCGGGATGCCGACGAGGTTGCTGACGCGCTTGACGAGCCCGCGGACGATCGGGGTCTGGTCGTGCTTCACCCAGGCGACCGAGCCGGTCCGGCCGTCGCTGGTGATCGACTTGCCGACGGCGCTCACCAGGGCTTCCTTGGTGTTGCCCTGCGCCTGGCCGATGATGTGGGCGCGTTCGGTGTCGGTGACGAAGTCGTCGATCACCTGCACGATCGGATCGGCGGACACCTGTTCGCCGACGTGATACCGCTCCTTCAGCCGCAACGCCATGGTCCCGAGTGTAGGGAGCCGACGCCGTCGGAATCAGACGGCACCGAGGGTGCTGATGCCGCCGTCGACCGGCACGACCGCGCCGCTCGTGTAGGCACCCGCCCGGCTGGCGAGGAACACGACGGCCCCGACGATGTCCTCCGGTGTGCCGACCCGTCCGCGGGGGACATGCGAGGCCACCTCGTTGCGCATCTCGTCGGTCGCCAACCGGTAGGCCATCATCTTCGACGGGAACGGCCCCGGAGCGATCGAGTTCACGGTGATGTGCCGGGTGGCGAGGTGGGCACCGAGGTGGCGGGCGAGCATGTGGACACCGGCCTTCGCAGCCGAGTAGCTGTAGTTGTCGCCGACCGGGACGCGAATGCCGTCGATCGAACCGATCATGATCACGCGCGCCGGGTCGTCGTGGGTCGCCGTGCGGTCGAGTTCCGGCAGCAGCGCCTGGGTGAGCAGGAACGGTGCCTTCATGTTGACGTCCATCACCTTGTCGAACCCCGACTCGGGGAACTCGCCGAGCGGTGCACCCCACGCGGCACCGGCGTTGTTGACCAGCAGGTCGACGCCGATGTCGGCACCGAGCCGCCCCCTGAGTTCCGTCACGAACGCCTCGACGCCCTCGCCCGTCGACACGTCGGCGGGGATCGAGATGCACTCGCCGCCGTCGGGGCGCTCGCCCCCATTGATCTCGCCGGCCGCGTCGTCGCACGCCTCGGCCTTGCGGGCGGTGATGATCGTCCGGACGCCGTTCGCCACCAGCCCCGACGCGATCATGTAGCCGATCCCGCGGGACCCGCCGGTCACGACGGCGGTGCGGCCGGCGAGCGAGAACAGGCTCGCGACCTCGAGCGGGGAGGTGGCGGCGAATCGATATCCGGAGTCGGTCATGGCGCCGATCATCGCACGGCATGCTGTGCGGGTGGCCGATCTGATCGACGAACTCGCCCTGCCCGCTCCAGGAGCGCGTCGACTCGCGATCCGGGTCACCCCCGACGCCGTCCGTCGGCTCCGCGGTGGGCATCCGTGGTTGTACGACGGATCGATCGATTCGGTGAGTCACGACGGCGAGCCCGGCGACCTCGGCGTGGTCTTCGATCGCGATCGCAAGTTCGCAGCGATCGGGTTGTGGGACCCGACGTCGCCGATCCAGCTCAAGGTGCTGCACGCCGGGTCGCCGACGACGATCGACGCCGAGTGGTTCGCAGACCGGCTCGGCACCGCCGTGGCGCGGCGAGCGCCGCTGTGGCGCGACGCCGACCGGGCGATGCTCGGCTACCGGGCCGTCAATGGCGAGAACGACGGGCTGCCCGGCCTCGTGGTCGACGTCTACGCCGCAGTCGCAGTCGTGAAGCTGTACACGCCCGCATGGTTCGCGCATCTGCGACCGGTCGTCGACGCAGCGATCGCAGCCACCGGCGCGACCACGGTCGTGTTGCGACTGGCCCGGTCGGTGGCAGGTCACGAGCTCACCGAGCGCGTCGGTGCCGACGACGGCGACGTGATCGTCGGGGATCCCATCGACGGCCCGGTGCTGTTCACCGAGAACGGCCTGACGCTCGAAGCCGACGTCCGCGCTGGCCAGAAGACCGGCCACTTCCTCGATCAGCGCACCAACCATCGAATCGTGCGCAACCTCGCCCGAGGACTCGATGTGCTCGACGTGTTCGCATCGACCGGCGGCTTCACGGCGCACGCAGCGGCCGGCGGCGCTTCGTCGGTCCATGCGGTCGACATCTCCCAGCCGACGCTCGCCGTCACGGAGCGGAACCTGGCCCACAACGCCTCGAATCCCCGCGTGTCGGCGTGCCGGGTCACCACCGAGGTCGGCGACGCGTTCGAGGTGATGGAACGGATGACTGCCGAGCACCGACGATTCGGGATGGTGATCGTCGACCCCCCGTCATTCGCCCAGAACGCCGCATCGATCAAGACCGCGCTCGGTGCCTACACACGACTCACCCACCTCGCGCTCAGCCTCGTCGTCGACGGCGGCATCCTCGTCCAGGCGTCGTGTTCGAGCCGGGTGACCGCCGCCGACTTCTTCGAGCGGATCGCGCTGGTCGCCGAGGGTCGGGCGATCGACCTCACGCTGCTCCGACGAACGGGACACGACATCGATCATCCGGTCACGTTCCCCGAGGGCGCCTATCTCAAGGCCGGGGTGTGGCGCGTGGAGCGACGCGCTCGGCCGGGAAGCCGGTAGTACTGTCTCCCCATGGGACAGGTTCAAGCCAACGGCATCACGATCGAGTACGAACAGTACGGCGATCCGTCAGGTGAGCCGTTGCTGCTCGTGATGGGGCTCGGCGGCCAGCTCACCGACTGGCACGACGGTTTCGTCGAGGAGCTGGTCGCCCGCCAGTTCCACGTCACCGCATTCGACAACCGGGACAGCGGCCTGTCGACCGAGTTCGACTGGGAGCCGCCCCACCCTCGGAAGGCGTTCTTGAAGACGATGGCGAAGCGGCCGCTCGAAGCCGGCTACACGCTGGTCGACATGGCCGCCGACGCAGCCGCACTGCTCGACGTGCTCGGCATCGGGTCCGCACACGTGGTCGGGATGTCGATGGGCGGCATGATCGCCCAGCAGCTCACGATCGATCACCCCGAGCGCGTCCGCTCGCTCACGTCGATCATGTCGAACCCCGGTGATGGCAAGAACGGGCGCGCCACGGGGAAGACGCTGGCGTTCATGGCCCGCCAGCCTGCCCCCACGCTGGAGAACGCCGTCGAACGGTCGATCGCACTGTGGGAGCTGATCGCCGGGCCGCACTGGGCCGCGGACACGCACCGACCGCTCGCCGAGGCGAGCATCGCCCGCAGCTTCCGCCCGGCAGGCACGGCGCGTCAGACGATCGCCATCATGGCCAGCCCCGACCGCACCGAGGCGCTCCGGCGAGTCGCTGCGCCGACGCTGGTCATCCACGGCCTCGTCGACACGCTGGTCAAGCCGTCGGGCGGCGTCGCCACGGCCAACGCGGTGCCGGGTGCCCGCCTCCTCATGTTCCCCGACATGGGCCACGACATGCCCGCGCCACGCTGGCACGAGATGGCCGACGCGATCCGCCAGAACGCCGACCGCTCCGGCGTGTCCGCCGCCGCCTGATCAGCTGAAAGCAGCACTCGCCGCAATCATCTGTCGGGCAACGCCGCGGTCTCATGCCGTCACCCTGCACGCTGTCCGACGGTTGGCAGCCCGACCCGCCGATGTCGCCGACTCGAGGGCAGACCAGGGGTCGTGTCCGCTCAGTCCGGGAGGCGATGGCCCACCGGTGTGGCGCGTCGGACGTAGCCGAGAATCGGGGTGGCGCGCACGATCGCGTCGACGCCCTGCGGCATCGCCGTGCGCTCGTTCGCCCGCCAGGCGGTGACCTCGTCGGACGTTCCGTCGTCGATCGCCACGAGCAGCGAGTACCGGTCACGCTCGATGCGACGAATCAACGAACGCGGCAGCGGTGAGACCTCGGCGGGGCGGCGGGCCCGCAGCACCACCCCGGTGCGCTCGATCGTGTTGAACATGTCGGCCGCGCCGGCAAAGGCGGCCCACAGCCCGAACGCGATCGCGACGACCACGACGATGGTGAGACCGGTGGCGATGTGGCGGATCAGCCAGTCCTGCTCCTCGAACCGTTCGAAGATCGAGTCCCAAGCCTCCTGGCGGGCGACGTCACCGAAGAACCCGCGAAGTCGGATGCCCACGAACAAGGTCACGAGTCCGCCGATCAGGGCGATCACCGGGTTGGTGCCGTAGAACGGCCGCCACGGGTAACGGATGCGGACGAGTCGGGCGCGGCCGGCGATCGAACTCCACGCGCGGTAGTGATCTTCGCGGGCCATGGGCAACTCGGTGTTGGCGCCCCTGGCGACCCCCATCGAGGTCGCGTAGGCGAGGCGTCGGTCGCCGAGCTCGGTCGCGCTCGCCGCCATCGTCGTGAAGCCCCCGGCGACGAGTCGTTCCCGGACGGCGACCCAGCGACCGGCGGCGATGTCGCCGTCCTCGGTCCGACTGACGCCGCCCTCGATGGCGTGGCGGACGACCCGCACCGCCAACAGGATCGCGCCGGCGAGCACGGCCAGCGAGATGATCCGGCGTTCGATCGAGTCGACGACGGCGACCGGCGTGCCGTCATCGCGCGACGCGTTCCAGGCCAGGAACGCAACGAGTGTGACCGCAACCGGACCAGCGAGCGTCAGCGGCGTCCATCGGCGGCGAACGAGGCCGGACCGTCGGGCTTCATCCTCTGCGAGTCGCCGGAAACGCCGCCACCACGAACCGCGGATGTCGACGGCCAGGTGACGGGCGGGGATGGCGTGATCGGTCGTGAAGCGGGCGAGTACGTGCTGCAATGCGAGACGTTCGTGGGGAAGGAGCGAGTCGCCGTCGAACGCGCTGGCCGCCGGCCGGACACGGCTGACCTCGTCGTCGCTCTCGGGCGGCAGGATTCGCAACCAGCCGCGGGATGCCAGGTCGACGATCGTGGCGCGCAGGCCTGCAGCGGACAGCTCACCGTCGTTGACGAGGATGTTCACGACGGCCGGGCTTTCGCGGCGGAGTGCGCCGGACGAGCCCACCTGTTCGGGACGTTTCGGGGTGATGTACCGCTCGAACACGGAGAGGCCGACGTGGCCGCCGATCACGAGCACTACGGCGAACGTGAGGAGAAACCCACCTGGCGTCGGTGCGAGCACGTCGCGTCCCAGCCCGATCATCCCCACTCCGATCATTGCGGCATCATCATGGCATCGGTGTGCGGTCGCGGCACGGCATTGACCGGAGCTTGATCACTCGGTCGGTTGTTCGCGGATCCACAGCGTGCGCTGTGGGAACGGGATCTCGATCCCGGCGCCGTCGAGTGCGACCTTGATCCGCTGGCGAAGCTGTCGCTGCAGCGCCCACTGCGAACCGGGCGAACACTTGACGACCATCCGGATCGTGATGCCGTCCGCGCCGAGGTGCTCGACGCCGAGCATGATCGGGTCCTCGACGATGTCGTCGGCCCAGTCGGGCTCGGCGCACAGCGCTTCGGCTGCCGCGTGGATGGTCCGCTCCGCCACGTCCAGATCGGCGTCGTAGGCGACGTCGACGTCGACGAGCGCCACCGACCAGAGTTGCGACTTGTTGCCGACGCGGGTGATCTCACCATTGGGGACGTGCCAGACGGTGCCGTCGAGCCCGCGCAGCACCGTCGTCCGCAGTGCGACCTCCTCGACCTCGCCGATCGCCTCGCCGAGATCGACGATGTCGCCGATGCCGTACTGGTCCTCCATGAGGATGAACATCCCGCTGATGCAGTCCTTCACGAGTGACTGAGCGCCGAAACCGAGCGCGACGCCTGCGATGCCGGCGCTGGCGAGCAGCGGACCGAGCTGGATCCCGAGTTCGCCGACGATCATGAAGAGGGCGATGATCCAGATCGCGACCGCTGCCGTGCTCCCGAGGACCGACGACAACGACTTGGCTCGGCCCTCGGCGCGGGCGGCACGCTCTCGGAACTCCTCCTCGCTGCCGAGCAGCAGCGAGGGGTTCTCGATGCCGAGACGCTGCAGCCGGCTCCGTTCGACCATGCGGTCGCGTGTGACGAACGGGGTCACGACCTTGGCGACCGCCCGGCGAGCGAGGCGCCCGAGGAGCCAGGCGACGATGACGATCAGCAGGACGGTCAGCGGCCGGTCCACGAACCAGTCCGCGACCTGGGCGAGCCGTTCGTTGCCGTCGGAGACGTCGAAGACCCACTCGCAGAGCCAGCCGGGATCGTCGCCACATGCGTCGTCGAGCACGTCTGGGACCGTAGTGAGCACGGCGGCGTC
>JBCBDK010000232.1:0-6662 GCA_038529675.1 Actinomycetota bacterium | reverse complement strand
TCGACACGTACGTCGCGAGCGCGGCGAACGACCAGGCGACCAGTCGACGTGCGCGGTCGTCGGCGGGCAACTGACAGCCCTCGCGGCGTTCCTGGTGGAGTCGCCAGGCGAGGACCAGTGCGGCCGAGACCTCGATGCCGGAGTCGAGGCCGAATGCGATCAGGCTCACCGACGACGCAGCGACACCGGCTGCGACGGCGACGACGCCCTCGACGGCGTTCCAGCCGATCGTCAGTCGGTTGAGGAGCGTCGCGCGCCGGACGATCTCGGCGCGATCGCGGGCGGCGGTTGAGGTGTCGATGCTCACGACGTCGCACCGCTCCGCGTGGTGGCCTGTGTCGCGACCGGGTGGGGGTCGTCGCAGGCCGGCAGGGTGCTGGCGACGGCGAGCAAGGTGCGGATGGCGTCGGCGAGCGGTTCGGACACGAGGTCGTAGTGGAGGTGGCGCCCGATTCGGTCGGCGGTGATCAGACCGCAGCCGCGGAGGCAGGCCAGGTGGTTGGACAGGTTGGAGCGCGACGTGCCGATCGCGTCGGCCAGGTCGCTCGGGCACTGTGATCCGTCGAGCAGCCGAATCAGCACCTCTCGCCGGATCCGATCCGCCAAGGCGAGTCCGATCCGATCAAGACCGTCGGCCATCTCTGTGTCTGTTCCCACCGGGGTCGCCAGGAGTGATTCAGCCATGACTGAACCATAACAGTTCAGGCGCGGCTGAACCACAAGGTTCGATCGCGCCGGTTCACGCGGCCGGTTCGGACGGTGACGTCAGTACGGCGATTCGTAGGGTGAGTCCGGCGGGTCATCGATGATCTCGACGAACTCGACGACGGCTTCGATGTACTTCGATGCCTCCGGATCGTTGTACGGGACCTCGGGCGGAACCCACGTGACCACCGCCCGGACCCAGGTGTCGTCGTCGAACGATTCGGGCGACTCCCGGAGCGCGATCTTGAGCGGAATACCGTCCGCTGCGCAGCAGCTGACGAGGAACCGGACGAGGACGAACCCGTCGGGTACCTCCGGATCGTTCACGACGATGCCCTCGAGCACCACCGAGCGCCCCTCCAGCCGGCCGTCTTCGTCGTACAACGCGTGGTTCACGAAGTCGACCATCCGCATCTCCAGTGGGTCGTCGTCGGGCAGACTCCACGTGTCGTTGTCGGGCGGTGGTGGCTCGTACGACTCGACCCGGTCGGCGGCAGCGGCGCCGAGTGCCGTGGGTGCCACGGCGACGAAGATGAGCGTCGGGATCACCATGAGGAGACCGACGGCCGGGGCGGCCCGACGGTTCTCCTCGTCGGTCGTGCGGATCCATCGGAGCAGGTCGATCGCCCCGAGCGCGATGAGCAACACCGCAGCGATCACGAGCGGCCAACGCATTCGCTGCTGCACGAAGTCGCCGAAGCTCCCGGTCATCGTCATCCGGGCGACCATCATGCCGACGGTGAGCGTGAGCGCGCCGCGCCCTCCTTCGTTCACAGCAGCACCTGACCGATGATCACCGCGCTCGCGATCGCCACCGTGAGCGTGACGGGGGCGAACACGGTGGCGAACCGCCGACCGAACACGCCGGTCTGCATCGCGACGAGCTTCAGATCGATGACCGGACCGACGACGAGGAACACCAGACGCGACGTCAACGAGAACTGTGGGAGCCCCGCGGCGACGAACGCATCGGCCTCCGAGCAGATCGAGAGCACCACGGCGAGGAGCGCGAACATGGCGACTGACGCGACCTCGTTGCCGGCGACGGCGTCGAGTGCCGACCGCGGGATGACGAGCTGCAGCGTCGCGGCAGCTGCGGCCCCGACCACGAGATAGCCACCGGCGTGGACGAGGTCACGTGCCGCCGTGTCGGTGAGGGTCGTCCACCGGCTCTCACCCCCGTGGTCGTGGAGGTCGATCGACAAGAGCGATGTCCGGTCGCGTCGAGCCCACCACCAGCCGACCGTGACGGCGGTGACGAACGATGCGGCGAGCCGAGCGCCGACGAGCTCTGGCGTCCCCGGGAAGGCCACCGCGGTCGAGACGAGGACGACCGGGTTGATGGCCGGCGCGGCGAGGAGGAAGGTCAGTGCCGCCGCAGGTGGAGCGCCGGCGCCGACGAGTCGGCCGGCGATCGGCACCGAGCCGCACTCGCACCCCGGAAGTGCGAAGCCGGCGACACCCGCCGTCGGAACCGCGAGAACGGGCCGGCGCGGAACGAACCGTTCGACGATGGAGGGCGAGACGAAGGCGGCGATCGCACCGGACAGCACGACGCCGAGGACGAGGAACGGCATCGCCTGCACCGTGATCGAGACGAAGAGGGTCGACCAGAGTTGGACGTCGTCGTTCTGGAACCATCCGACTCGCCCGCGTGCGAGGAACGTGATCGCCAACGGCAGCACGACCAGGATCGGGCCGAAGCGAAACAGGCCCTTGTCGTGGTGGTGGCCGTGGTGATGATCGGCACCGGCTTCGTGCTCCTGACCGTCGTGCGCCTGACCGTCGTGGTCGACAGGCCCGACATCAGCCGTGCGATCGTTCGCCTCGTCGGCGACCGCTGGCGTCGTCCCCAGCTGTGATCGAAGCTGATCCACCGAAGGATCGTAGCGACCGACCGATCCGGGTTCCGGTGCACCCGAGGTGTTTGCGTGTGTCGCGAACGGCGCGCCCAACGAGGCTCGGAGCAGAGCCCAGAATCGGAATCGAACCGACGACCTACGCATTACGAGTGCGTTGCTCTACCGACTGAGCTATCTGGGCGAGCCGGCGGATGTGGACCCGCCGAACGGACGCTGAGGTTATCGGCCGGCCAACGGGTCGCGACCGTCCCATTCGCCGCTCGAACCGAACGGTTCGAACCGGGCGAACAGCTCCTCGCCGTACCAGTGGCCCTCGCGCGTCTCCTCGATCACTCGCCGATGGCGGGGCATCCGATAGGCGAACTCGTTCACCGCGTCCTGCGACTCCCACAGGCTGAACGTCGCCAGCTTGCCGATCGGCGCCTCGCCGATGCCGATGACATCGATCAGGCCCGGCGCGGTGTGCAGTTCGCGGTCGACCTCCTTCGCCGCCTCGGCGAAGGCCTTGCCAGCGTGTCGGTTCACGTTGGCGCGGGTGATGACCGCGATCGGCCCGTCGGTCGATCCGGACTCCAGACCGTCGAGCGGGTCGATGCTGCGCCAGCGGCCGTGGCCTCCGGCACCGCGGAGCCGGACGTGGTAGGCCTCGCGTCCGTTCGTCCACCGACGACCGATCCGGCTGTGCGACAGGAAGTCGTCGAGGTTCCCCTCCGACTCCCACACGGCGAACAGGGCCGTCCGCCGCAGGTCGGCGCCGGGTCCGGTGTAGCGACCCTTCCCCGTGCCCAGGAGTCGCCAGAACACCATCCCCGGGGTCCGCCGCAGGAGTGGGCGGTCCACGCCGAGACGCGCCATCGCCAACGGCGCCTTGTAGCCGGGTTCGCTGATCAGGTGGAACGAGGCGATGCGACCCATCGCCCCCATCATGGCGGCCCGTCGGAGCAGGGGCGTCGCTCAGCCGGCGGACGCGTGTTCCGGTTCGGTGTCGGGCTCGCCGATCGACGAGTCGGCGGCCGACGACGCACCGACCAGCTCGGTCGTGAGTCGATCGAACCGGGCGCACATGGCATCCAGTCCAGGCTGGGGTGGGCAGACCTCGGGCGCCGAGGTCGGGCGGTCGAATACCATGTGGCGCGGGTCGGCCGGGTCGAACGCCGGCCACGTCGGGCGACCGGGATGATCAGGGCACCCGCTGGCGGCGAACGCGAACCAGTGGTCACCCATCGCCCGAGTGAGCAGGTGGCCGTCGTCGGCGACGGGCACGCCAGGGATCTTCGAACCGAAGACGTGGACGATCTCGGCAGCGTGATACGCGCCGGCCGTCTGGCCCGGCAACGGCGATGTCGACCGGAAGTGATACCGGTACACCGGCGACGAGTGCATTCGGCTCGCGTGGTCGACATGGGACCCGAACATGTGGTCACCGAGATGTTCGATCACCGCCGCCGACTCGTTCTGGTCGAGCCCGGGGTAGGCGGCGAGCACGCCGTCGGCGGTGGCGTCCGACCCGTACGATTCGACCAGCGTCGCCCGCATGCCGGCAGGCGTTGGCGACGCGTCGTTCCCGAACTCGGGACCTGCCGGATGGAACATGCCACCGAAGATCGACGCCTCGTCGGCGTTGTAGCCGATCAGCAACGGCACGTCGGCCGCCTCGCCTCGTGAGAACGCGGACATCGGCTCCATCGGCAGATGGTGGCCGTCCACCAGTGGGAAGCAGTGTCGTCGCGCTGACTCGTCGGTGCGATACGCGCCAGCGAGCTCCTCCGCACCCATCGCCCGGAGCCGCTCGAGCTGCCCGCTGCTCGAGCCGACCACCCGATCGGCGAACCCGGATCCGGCGTCCGACGCCGACGACAGCGCGAAGACCGGTCGATCGAGGTGGAGCCACCGGCCACCATCCGACGGGCTCTGCGCGATCGCCCGATGGAAGAGCCCGCGCGCTGCGGGCGTCGTCATCAGGTTGAGCACGGCCATGCCGCCGGCGGACTCGCCGAAGATGGTCACGTTGCCCGGGTCGCCACCGAAGCCGGCGATGTTGTCGCGCACCCACTCGAGGGCGGCGATCTGGTCGAGCAGGCCGTAATTGCCCGACACGCCGTCGTCCGACTCCGCCGACAATTCGGGGTGGGCGAGGAAGCCGAACAGCCCGAGCCGATACTGGATGTTGACGAGGACACATCCGCGTTCGGGGAGTGCGTCGGACCGGTACATGGGCTCCCCGGCGGACCCATCCGTGTGGTTGCCACCATGGATCCACACCATGACCGGGAGGTTCGTCGCGTTCGCCGGGGCGCGCACGTCGAGCGTGAGGCAGTCCTCGCTCTCGCGCATCGGCAGCAGCGACATCGCCTTCACGATCGCCGACGACTTCCACGCCGGCAGCCCGATGCCTCGTGCCAGATTGCCGATCACGATGTCCATGTCGTGGCCGAGCTGCCAGGCGATCGGGGGCGCAGCCACGCACGGCCGAACACCGCGCCATGACTCGGCTGCGCTCGGCGGCCGCCACCGTCGATCGCCGACGGGCGGTGCGGCGTAGGGGATCCCGCGGAACCGGGTCATCGTGCCGTCGGCAGCGTACGTCCCGCCGACGCGGCCCGCCGCGGTCTCGACGGTCGGACCCCGTCGGGTCCGCAACTTGGCGATCACCTCGGGCATGGCGGCGCTCCTTCGCGAGTGGGTTCGTGCGCTGGTTCGTGGGCGACTCGTGGGCACGTGCCAGCGTGCCACACCTGGACACGGCAAGCTCTGGTCGATGAGCTCGTGGTTCCCGACCAGCGCCGACGTCGTCGTGGCCGTCGTCGTCGGCTACTTGGTCGGGTCGATCCCGGTGGCCAACCTCGTGGCGCGGCGCCGTGCCGGCGTCGACCTGCGCCAGGTCGGCGATCGCAACCCCGGGTTCTGGAACGCGCGTGAGACCTTCGGACGCATGGCCGCCGTCCCGGTCTTCGTCGGCGACGTCGCGAAGGGACTCGTTGCGGCTGGACTCGGTGCGCTGCTCGCCGGCCCGGGTGTGTGGGGTCTCGCGTATGTCGCCGGCGGCGCAGCGATGGTCGGCCACGCCTTCCCGGTGTTCGACGGATTCCGTGGGGGGCGCAGCATCCTCACGTTCGTCGGTGCGATCGCGGTGGCGGCGCCGTTGGCGACGGCGATCGGTGTGGCCCTGCTGCTCGTCGTGTTCGTCGCGACCCGTTCGTTCGCGTGGGCGTCTCGCGCAGGCATGCTGGCGCTCCCGTTCGTGCAGCTCGTGGTCGACGGCCCGTTCCGCACGGCGGCGACGGGTGCGCTCATGACGTTCATCGGTCTCCGCTTCGCCATGGCCGCCGTGGCCGACCGCCGGTCAGACGTACGTGCGACCGCGCCATGACTGGCGGCCGCGTCGGACGATGCCGCGGGCGAGTGCGACGACGCTGACGAGGTCGGCGGTCGGGCTCACCCAGTAGGCGACGTCGGCTCGGTCGTAGGAGCGACGGGTGCCGGCGAGCGTTCCGAGACGCACGAGGGTCATCCCGACGTCGATGATGTCGCCGCGTCCGATCAGCAGCCGCGGGATCGGCAGCGCTTGGGCCAGGGCGATCACAGCGAGATCGAAGACCTGTGTCCGCGGCCGCTCCACACCGGGCAGCGCCAGGGAGCGGCCCCAGCCGGTCCACGTGTCGGCGAGTGACTCGAACATGCGGACCGTGAGCAGATCGGCTGCATCGAGGAACCCGACCGACCACCCACGGGCGGCCAGCGTTCGAGCCAGCGCGAGGTCCTCCACCACCTCGCCGGCGACGAGCGACATCCCCCCGGCGTCGACGAACGGCGTCCGACGGAACGCCATGCACTGGCCGTTCGCCATCGTCCGATCGGGCCGCGTGGGGACGCCGGGCGGGCCGAACCGGTAGACGAGCGTCGTCAGCATGGAGGCGTGCAACCACCGTGTCGGCGCGGTCGGGCACTCGAACCGGCCGCCGACCGTGAGCAGATCGAGGCCGACATCGTTCATCCGGTCCACCAGCGCACCCGGCAGGCGGGGATCGGGTCGCGTGTCGGCGTCGAGGGTGACCACCCACTCCGTCGTGGCCGCCTCGACGCCCTGCTGCAGGG
>JBCBDK010000231.1:0-6672 GCA_038529675.1 Actinomycetota bacterium | reverse complement strand
TGTTGCATCGGGACGTCACGGCCGGACACGAGTTGCACGATCGATCGGACGGCGAGGTCCGACATCTCCTCGAACGGTTGCTGCACCGTCGTCAGTTCGAGATCGAGCCCCTCGATGGCTGCGGTGCCGTCGAAGCCGACGACGGCGACGTCGTCGGGCACCCGCAGGCCTGCGGCACGGATCGCGGCGAGCGCGCCGATGGCCGACTCGTCGTTGGCCGCGACGATCGCGTCGGGTCGAAGCGACAGGAGGCCGGTGGTGACGTCCCGCGCGTCGGCGCGGACGTAGTCGCCGTCGACGACGAGATCGGGGTCGAGCTCGAGGCCGGCGCGTTCGAGACCGAGGCGGAAGCCCTCGAAGCGCTGGCGAGCGTCGACACGGCTCGTCCGGCCGCGGATGTTGGCGATCCGGCGGCAGCCGCAGTCGACGAGATGGGCGACGAGCGCCGCTGTCGACTCGACGTTCTCGACCTCAACGGTGTGGACGTCGGCGCGCTCGACGTGGCCGCCGAGCAACACCGTCGGCATCCTCGCGTCGAGCAGTTCGTCGACCCACCCGCTGCCGAGTGCGATCGCGCTCACGACCACGCCGTCGATCAAACCGTCGCGCAGCATCGCCGACACGGCGCGCCGGGGCTCGGACGCAGCGAGGTGGAGCATCAGACCTTCGTCGTGACGGTCCGCTGCGTTCGCGACGGCCTGGAGCAGGGACGCGCCGTACGGGTCGACGCGCAACTCCTCGGACGGCATGATCAGCCCGACGACCGATGCCCGCCCGCTGGCGAGCGTGCGCGCCGCTCGGTTCGGCCGGTAGCCGAGCGAGTCCGCAACGTGCCGAACCCTCGTCCGGACGTCGTCGCGCACGCCGTCACGTCCGTTGAGCGCTCGGGAGGCGGCGGCACGCGAGACACCGCTGACGCGGGCCACGTCGTCGAGCGTCACCGGT
Organism: Actinomycetota bacterium; assembly: GCA_038529675.1. Classification (GTDB taxonomy): domain Bacteria; phylum Actinomycetota; class Acidimicrobiia; order Acidimicrobiales; family Ilumatobacteraceae; genus Ilumatobacter_A. The sequence goes on along the minus strand of JBCBDK010000231.1, from coordinate 5,727 downwards.
TCACCGGACGCCGACGCATCGACCTCGATCATCGCTCCCTCGCTCCCCTCGTGGATCCCATTCGCATGGTGCTCCCGGAACGCGACCCCTTGCGTTCGGAAGCGCTTCCATGTAACCATGGTCGCGGCAACGACGTCAAGCGACTCATCAGATCGAGTTCGTGGAACGTCGCTGAACAGGGATTCCTCCCGGCTCTCACCCATCGATGCACACCGAATTCAAGCGAGGACACTGATGACCGGTTCCATGACTGTAAGCGCTTCCAGTCGATCGACGCTTCCCGGGACCAGGCTGTTCGACCGCACGCTGTCGTTCCCGACGGGCTTCGTGTGGGGTTCGGCGACGTCGTCGTTCCAGATCGAGGGCAGCACCGAGGCCGACGGCCGGGGCGAGAGCATCTGGGACCGCTTCTGCCGCCTCCCCGGTGCGATCAGAGACGGCTCCGACGGTTCGGTCGCCTGCGGCCACTACGACCGGGTCGACGACGACGTCGCACTCATGCGCGACCTCGGATTCGGCGCGTACCGCTTCTCGATCGCGTGGCCCCGCGTGATTCCCGACGGGCGTGGCGAGGTCAACCCCGCCGGGCTCGACTTCTACGACCGGCTCGTCGACACGTTGTTGGCGGCCGGCATCACGCCCATGCCGACGCTCTACCACTGGGATCTGCCGCAGCGACTCGAGGATGGCGGCGGCTGGCTCGACCGAGGCACGGCCCACGCCTTCGCCGACTATGCGCGGGCAGTCGTCCAACGACTCGGCGACCGCATCTCGACCTGGACGACGCTGAACGAACCGTTCGTGTCGGCCAACCACGGGTACGTCACCGGCGAACACGCACCCGGCATCGCGGATCTCCGCAAGGGCTTCGCCGCGTCGCACCATCTCCTGTTGGCACATGGGCTCGCGGGTCAGGTCATCCGCCAGCACGCGCCCGACGCCGAGTTGGCCATCGTGTTGAACTTCACACCGACCGAACCGGTGAGCGACGACCCGGCCGACGTCGCCGAGTGTGCGATCCGCGAGGACGTGGAGAACCGGTGGTACGCCGACCCGATCGCCGGGCTCGGCTACCCCGAGGCGACGGCGGACGCGCTCGGCTGGGATCGAAGCGAGGTGCGGGACGGCGACATGGAGCTGATCGCGCAGCCGATCGACCTGCTCGGCGTCAACTTCTACACCCGTCAGATCGTGGGCCGACCGCCGAGCAGCGCAGCGTCCGGCGAGGAGCCGCTCCCCCGTCCGAAGGAATTCCCGGTCACGGCAATGGGGTGGGAGATCCATCCCCCGTCGCTCGGCCGACTGCTGCGGTGGCTCGACGAGCGGTACTCGTTCCCGAAGCTGATGATCACCGAGAACGGGTGCGCGATGCCCGACGACGAGCGCATCGACGGGCAGGTCAACGACCTCGATCGCATCGACTACCTCCACCGTCACCTTCGCCAGGTTCACGGTGCCGTTCACGACGGCGTGCCCGTCGTGGGCTACCTGGCGTGGTCGATGCTCGACAACTTCGAGTGGGCCTGGGGGTACACCGGCCGCTTCGGCATCGTCGAGGTCGACTTCGACACGCTCGAGCGCCGTCCGAAACGGAGTGCCCAGTGGTTTGCCGACGTGATCGAGAACAACGCGATCGGCGACCTCGTCGAACCGTGCGAGCCGCCCGCTGCGACGGGCGAGGGCCGGGAACCCACGCCATGAGTTCGGTCACGTTCACCGGTGTGACGAAGCGGTTCGGCGATGACGTGTTCGCCGTGCGCGACCTCGATCTCTCCGTGGAGGACGGCGAACTCCTCGTGGTCGTCGGTCCCTCCGGGTGCGGCAAGACGACGACGTTGCGGATGCTGGCCGGACTCGAGGACATCACGGCCGGCACGGTCGAGATCGGCGACCGGGTCGTGAACGACCTCACCGCGAAGCAGCGCGACATCGCCATGGTGTTCCAGAGCTACGCCCTGTACCCCCACCTCAACGTGGCCGACAACCTCGGCTATCCGCTGCGCCTGGCCAAGATGCCGAAGTCACAGCGGCGGGCTCGCGTCGAACAGGTGGCTGCGCAACTGCAGCTCGAGGACCTGCTCGATCGCAAGCCACGCCAACTCTCCGGCGGTCAGCGGCAGCGGGTGGCGATGGGCCGGGCGATGGTGCGCGAGCCCAAGGTCTTCCTCATGGACGAACCGCTGTCCAACCTCGACGCGAAGCTGCGCGTGACGATGCGGTCCGAGGTCGCCGAACTCCAACAGTCGCTCGGGACGACGATGTTCTACGTCACCCACGATCAGGTCGAGGCGATGACGATGGGGCACCGGGTGGCGCTGATGAAGGACGGCGTCCTCCAGCAGGTCGCGCCGCCCTCCGAGCTGTACCGCTCGCCTGCCAACACGTTCGTCGCCGGCTTCATCGGTTCACCGCCGATGAACCTGCTCGACGGTCGGATCACCGGCACGAGCGACGGCGGGAGCGTGTTCACGTCAGGCGCCGCGGCCATCACCGTCGACCACACACTCGACGTGCGCACCTCGGCCGAGGCGCTCGCCGGCCAGCCGATCGTCGCCGGCGTGCGTCCCGAACACATTCGCCTCACCTCCGACGGCGATGGACCACGAGCCACGGTCCGCCTCGTCGAGATGCTCGGTTCGGAGCATCTCGTCCACCTCGACGTCGACGGCGTCGACCTCCACGGGTCCGCCGACGGCGATGGTGGCACCACAGCGAACCGCGTGCTCGCCAAGCTCCACGACGACCTGCCCGATGCCCGCGTCGGGGACCAGGTCCGCCTCGCGATCGACCCGGCGCATCTGCACGTGTTCGACCACGACGGCGGCCAACGCCTCTGACGACGCGTACACCCGGCGGGCACGATGCGGTCCGCTCGGCGGGCGTGACGCGTCGGGACGGTCGGTCGGCCCGCTCGACGTCGGGTCGGTAGCCTCGGCGCCACCATGGCGCACGAATTCATCTACACCTGCCACAAGCTGAAGCGGGTCCACCCGCCGGACAAGGTGGTGCTCGAGGACATCTCGCTGTCCTTCTACCCCGGCGCCAAGATCGGCGTGCTCGGCTCGAACGGTGCCGGCAAGTCATCGCTGCTGCGAATCATGGCCGGCCTCGACGACGGCTTCCAGGGAACCGCACGGCTGACCCCGGGGTTCAGCGTCGGGTTCCTGCAACAGGAACCGGCGCTGGATCCGGACAAGGACGTGAAGGGCAACGTCATGGACGGCGTCGCCGAGGTCCAGTCGATCATCGACGAGTACAACGTCGTGATGGAGAAGTGGGCCGATCCCGACGCCGACTACGACAAGCTCGGCAAACAGCAGGCCGCGTTGGAGGACAAGATCGCGGCCTCGGACGCGTGGTCGCTCGAACGCAACGTCGAGATCGCGATGGATGCGCTGCGCTGCCCGCCCGACGACGCCGACGTGAGCGTGCTCTCGGGCGGTGAGCGGCGGCGTGTCGCCCTGTGCCGTCTGCTGCTCTCGCGCCCCGATCTGCTCCTGCTCGACGAGCCGACGAACCACCTCGACGCCGAGTCGGTCGACTGGCTCGAGCGGTTCCTCGGCGACTACGCGGGCACCGTCGTGGCCATCACGCACGACCGCTACTTCCTCGACAACGTCGCCAAGTGGATCCTCGAGCTCGACCGTGGTCGCGGGATCCCGTTCGAGGGCAACTACTCGAGCTGGCTCGAGCAGAAGCAGGAGCGGCTCGAACGCGAGGAGCGCTCCAACGAGGCCCGCAAGCGGACCCTCGCCCGCGAGCTCGAGTGGGTCCGTATGGGCACGAAGGCCCGACAGGCCAAGGGCAAGGCCCGCCTGTCGGCGTACGAGAAGCTGCACGCCGAAGCCCAGGCCGCCCAGCAGCAGGAGTCGAAGCTGCAGATCTCGATCCCACCGGGGCGTCGCCTCGGCGACAACGTGATCGAGGTGACGAACCTGTCGAAGGGCTTCGGTGACCGGCTGCTCATCGACGACCTGTCGTTCTCGCTGCCGCCGGCGGGCATCGTCGGCATCATCGGCCCGAACGGAGCCGGCAAGTCGACGCTGTTCAAGATGCTCGCCGGGCGGGAAGCGCCCGACGCGGGAGACATCAAGATCGGCGAGACCGTCGACCTGTCCTACGTCGACCAGAACCGCGACGACCTGGATCCAGACAGCACTGTCTACGACGAGATCACCGGTGGCGGTGAGGTGCTCGACGTCGGTGGTCGAGAGATCCACGGGCGTGCGTACGTGTCGAGCTTCAACTTCAAGGGCACCGATCACGGCAAGCGCGTCGGTGACCTGTCGGGCGGCGAACGCAACCGTGTGCATCTCGCCAAGCTCCTCAAGTCGGGCGGCAACGTGCTGCTCCTCGACGAGCCGACGAACGACCTCGACGTCGACACGCTGCGTGCGCTCGAGGCCGGCCTCGAGTCGTTCCCCGGCTGTGCCGTCGTGATCAGCCACGACCGCTGGTTCCTCGATCGCATCGCCACCCACGTGCTTGCGTTCGAGGGCGACAGCCAGGTCCGCTGGTTCGAGGGAAACTTCAGCGAGTACGAGGAGCGGCGAAAGCAAGAACTCGGCGCCGCCGCAGACCAGCCGCACCGGATCAAGTACAAGAAACTCGCCTGATCCCCCTGGGCCGTCGGGTCGTCAGGCGACGGCGAACCGCCACCACCGCTCGAGTCGGCGGCGATGGTGACCCGGCACGAGCGTGAGATGATTGCCGAGCGGTCGATCGAGCAACTCTTCGACGTCGCGATCGACGACCCGGATGGTCGCCTGTGTCCGGCACAGCTCCGGGTTTCGACCGCTCTCGATCACCGCGCCCTCTGCGATCCAGACCTCGTCCAGATCCCGGCCACCGATCCGGATCAGGGTGACCGGCTCCGACGGCAGGTGACCGCCGATCCCGACGCCGCCACCCGACTCGAAGTGCGAGTCGAGTGCGAAGTCGTCGACGATCGACGGCGCGACCGTGCAGTGGGCGAGCACGACTCGGTTGCGCTCGACATCGATGCTCGCCGGGTTCGCCATCCACGACGAGCGGTCGAGGAGCAGCTGCGCCCACAGCATCGCCAGGGTCGATGGCAGATCGCCTTCGCAGCCGGCGACGATGCGGTCCTCGTTGAGTGCGGCGAGACCGAGACAGCCGCTGGTGCCCGGTTCCTCGAGCAGGTCGAAGCAGCGCACCGACACCGCGTCGAGTGCGTGATCGGCGACGAGGGTCGCCAGGCCGGTGGCGACCGCGGACGCGTGCTCGACCGCATCGGTCGACACGGTCGTCGTCGTCGCTGGTCCCGCAAAGCGACGACTCATCACCTCGACCTCGACCGGGTCGGCGACCGCCGAGCGGACGACGAGTTCGGACGGATCGACGACCTCGACGATCGGACCCCAGCTCCGTCGGACGACGTCGGACGACGGGCGACTGGCGACGAGCCAACTCGACGGACCGCCGATCAGCCCGAGGCGAACGTGATGCAGCCGTCGGAGCACGTCGAGATCGTGGACCGCTTCGAGCACGCGGTCGGTATCGCCATCGTCACCGGTCAGGAACACGATCCGGCCGCGCCGATCGGCTTGCTGCATCGCAGCCAGCGCCTCCAGCGCTGCCGGCAAGGAGTTGTGGGCCCCGTGGGCGAGCAAGATCACCGGCTCTCCGGGATGTGTCGTCGCGCGGGCCGCCACGAGTTCCAGGACGCGACGCTCGGTGCCGCCCGTTGCGACGAGCACCAGGTGT
>JBCBDK010000230.1:0-6676 GCA_038529675.1 Actinomycetota bacterium | reverse complement strand
GTCGACACCTGCGGGGACGCTGTCCCGCTCGATCTCGAAGCTGTTGATCGCGAACCGGGGCGAGATCGCGGTGCGCATCGCACGCACCGCGCACTCACTCGGCGTCTCGACGGTCGGGGTGTACTCCGAGCCCGACGCCGATGCGATGCACGTCGATGCGGTGGACGAAGCGGTGGCGCTCGGCGGTTCGACCCCGGCCGAGTCGTATCTCCGCGCCGACGCGATCATCGAGATCGCGCTCGCACGCGGGTGCCAAGCGATCCATCCGGGCTACGGATTTCTCGCCGAGAACGCTGACGTCGCGGAGCGTGTGGCCGCGGCTGGATTGATCTGGGTCGGGCCGACGCCCGAACAGATCCGACTCCTGGGCGACAAGATCGCCGCCAAGAAGCGGGCGATGGAGTCCGGTGTGCCGACTGCGCCGCTGATCGAGGTCACCGCCGATGAGAACGGGTGGGCGAGCGTGGCCGGCGACGTGCCGATGCCTGCGCTCGTCAAGGCGGCGGCGGGGGGCGGCGGCCGCGGCATGCGCATCGTCCGGACACACGACGAACTCGCCGAGGCGGTCGCCGCCGGTGCCCGGGAGGCCGAGGCGTCGTTCGGCGACGGAACCGTCTTCGTCGAGCCGTACATCGAGCGGGCCCGCCACGTCGAGGTGCAGGTGATCGGCGACGCCCACGGCAACGTGGTCCACCTGGGCGAGCGCGAGTGCTCGATCCAGCGGCGGAACCAGAAGATCGTCGAGGAGTCGCCGTCGGCCGGGATCACGCGGGAGACGCGTGCGGCGATCTGTGAGGGTGCGGTGAAGCTGGCGCAGTCGGTCGGTTACCAGGGCGCCGGCACCGTCGAGTTCCTGGTCGGCGAGGCCGGCACGCCCGATGAGATCAACTTCCTCGAGGTGAACACTCGACTCCAGGTCGAGCACCCCGTGACCGAGGCGGTCACCGGTGTCGATCTCGTCGAGCTCCAGTTACGGGTCGCTGCGGGTGAGGTGCTGCCGATCACGCAGGACTTCGTCTCGGTACGAGGCCACGCGATCGAGGTCCGCGTCGTGGCCGAGGATCCGGCGGCCGGTTGGTTGCCGTCGACCGGTGAGATCACGGCGTTCGACCTCGCCGAGGACTCCGGCCTGGTTCGGGTCGACACCGGGTTCCGCTCGGGTGCGGTCGTGTCAGCCGACTACGACTCGATGCTCGCCAAGGTCATCGCCCACGCACCGACCCGCGCCGGTGCGGCCGCCAAGCTCCGCCGCGCGTTGCGGTCCTCCGCGGTCGACGGCGTCGTCACCAACGTTCCTGCGCTGGTCGAGATCCTCGGCGAACGCGATTACCTCAACGCGGCGACGCCCACGGCGTACCTCGACGAACACCCCGATGTCGTACTGGCCACCGGTCCGGCCGGGGACGATCGGATCGCACAGTTGCTCGCCGCCGTCTTCGCCGCCGAACGGACGCATCGACGTCGCGACGGTGTGACCGGCTTCGCCCCGTCGGGTTGGCGGAACGTTCGGACACAGGGGCAGCGCTCGGTGTGGCAGGCCGCCGGCAGCGACGAGGCCGTGCCCGTGGAGTACACGATGTGCCTCGACAACGCGAGTGCGTTGATCGGTCCGTGGCCTGAACCGACCGAGGACGGGTCGCTGGCGCCCGACGAACGTCAACGGGTGGACGTCCGTCTGCTTCGCCACCGTGAGACATCGACCGGTGCCGAACTGGCGATCGAGGTCGACGGTGTCCGCCGTGTCGTGACCGTCTCGGGTGACGGCGTCTCGGTTCGAACCCGATCGGCGGCCGGCTCGCTCACGTGGACGCAGGCGCCTCGGTTCGTCGACCATGACGCCGAGTCCGCCGGCGGCGGCCCGATCTGCCCGCTGCCGGGCACGGTGATCGCCGTCCACGTCGAGGCGGGACAGGCCGTGGCGTCGGGCGACGTGCTGATGGTGGTCGAGGCGATGAAGATGGAGCACAAGATCACCGCCGCCACCGATGCGACCGTCACGACGGTGCACTTCGCTGCCGGCGACCGCGTCGACCAGGGCGACCTCCTCGTCTCGCTCGGAACCGGGGAGGAGTCGGCCGATGGGTGATGCGCCCTCCACCGAGCCGATCAAGATCGCCAACTGCTCGGGGTTCTTCGGCGACCGGCCGTCGGGCGCCCGGGAGATGGTGGAGGGTGGCCCGATCGACGTCCTGACCGGCGACTGGCTGGCGGAGCTGACGATGCTGATACTCAGCCGGATCCGGGCTAGGCGCCCTGGATCCGGATACGCCCGCACGTTCGTCGGCCAGATGGAGGAGGTGATGGGCACCTGTCTCGACAAGGGCATCAAGGTCGTGTCGAACGCCGGCGGCCTCGACCCGCTCGGATGCGCCGAGGCGGTGGAGGACATCGCCGACAGGTTGGGCGTGAACCCGACCATTGCGTACGTCGACGGCGACGACCTGATGCCACGACTCGCCGAGCTGGCGGAGGCCGGCTCGCTCCGGCCGTTCGACGACGGCGTCACGTACGGCGACGGATCGCTCGGCGACCCCGATCGCTTCCTGACCGCGAACGCCTATCTCGGATGCTTCGGCATCGTCGAGGCACTCAACCAGGGCGCCGACATCGTCATCACCGGTCGGGTCACCGACGCCGCCGTCGTGTGCGGGCCGGCGGCGTGGCATCACGGTTGGCAGCGCGACGACTTCGATCAGCTCGCCGGTGCCGTGGTCGCCGGCCACCTGATCGAGTGCAGTGCCCAGGTCACCGGCGGCAACTACTCGTTCTTCACCGAGATCGACGGACGTGAGGAGATCGGTGGCCGGGCTCGGTTCGGGTTCCCGTGGGCGAGCATCGCCGCCGACGGCTCCTGCGTGATCGGCAAGCACGACGGGACGGGCGGCCAGGTGTCGGTCGGCACCGTCACCACGCAACTCCTGTACGAGATCGGCGGGCCCGAGTACCTCGGCCCCGATGTGACCGCCCGGTTCGACACGGTGCACCTCACCGACGTGAACACCGACGAGGTGTACGTCTGGGGCGTCAAGGGCCAGGCCCCGCCCGAGACGCTCAAGGTGGCGATGAATGAACTCGGCGGGTACCGCAACTCGTTCTCCGTGGCGTTGACCGGGCTCGACATCGAGGAGAAGGCGCAGTTCGCGGCGGCCACGTACTGGGACGCATCGCCGTACTGGCCCGACGACTTCGAATCTGTCACCTCGACGGTGGTTCGCACCGACCAGCCGGACCCGGCGACGCAGGAACAGGCGACGGCGGTCTGGCGGGTGACGGTGAAGGACCACGACGAGCGCAAGGTCGGCCGGGCCTTCAGCGACGCGAACGTCCACACGGCGCTCTCCTCGATCCCGGGCATGTACGGCTACGGGATGCCGAGTGCCGGCACACCGTTCGGGGTGTACCGACCGGCCACCGTCTCTCGAGATCTCGTTCCGCAGTACGTGCACGTCCTCGGTGGCGGGACGACGCAGGTGGAGTCCGTCGCGCCGACCGGACCGGCCATCGACGTCGATCTGCCCGACACATCACCCGTCGACCTGGATGGGCCGACCGTCGACGCGCCGCTCGGCAGGGTCATCGGTACCCGCTCGGGCGACAAGGGCGGGAACGCCAACCTCGGGGTGTTCGTGCGGACCGACGATGCCTGGCCGTGGCTCGACACGTGGCTCACCGCAGAGCGACTCGGTGCGTTGCTGCCAGAGGCCGGCGAGCTGGACATCACCCGGTACCGGTTCCCGACGATCCGGGCCCTCAACTTCGTGATCCACGGGCTGCTGCAGGAAGGCGTTGCGGCGTCGACGCGCCAGGACGGTCAGGCGAAGGCGGTGGGGGAGTGGCTGCGGGCGCGGGTCGCCCCGATCCCCGCCACACTGCTCTCCGATGGCTGACGAGCACGACGACATCGACCCACACCAGGTGACCAACATCGACGTCGAGCTGGGTTCGTTCGTCCGGCTCACGTTCGCGGACGGCATGGTCGCGACGTTCCCGGTCGTGGCGTTGCGGCTCGCGTGCCCGTGTGCCGACTGCAACGCGAAGCGTCAACGGGGCGCATCGGTGTCGGTTCTCGCGGAGTCGAAGCCGGAGGAGATCGCCATCTCCTCGGCGTCGATGTCGGGTGCGTGGGGGCTGAACCTCGACTGGAACGACGGCCACACGACCGGCATCTACGCCTTTGAGAAGCTCCGTGAGTGGGCCGACGCCAGCCTGATCGACGCCGACGTCACCCGCCCCAACTGAAACACTCGGGGTCAGAGTCGCCCCGTTCTCGGAAACACTCGGGGTCAGAGTCGCTCCGTTCTCGTCCGGCAGCGATCCCGCAGAACGCGATGACTCCGACCCCGAACGTTCTCGCGAGAACGCGATGACTCCGACCCCGAACGTTCTCAGACGCGGGTGGGGCGGGCGAAGCGGGCGCGGGTGGCCGGGCTCCAGCGGACGATCGGGTCGCCGGTCGGTTCGGGAAGACCGGCGGCGGTGATCGCCTCGTCGTGGTACTCGGTCAGCGTCGCTTGCCACAGCTCCCACTCGGGGTGATCGACCGGATGGTGGCGCAGCGTTCCGGAGCCGCGAGGCCACTCGGCTGCCGTGCCCCAGCGTGCGGTGAGGAACACGTCGAGGTCCGACGGTTCGGCGATCCGCTCGCCGATGTCGATCCCGACGACGCTCGTCGACGCGGGACGCTTCGGCCACCGGCGTCGAGTGGTCGCGTATCGACGCCATCGCATGCCGTCGCGCTCGCCTTCCTCGATCGAGAGATCACCCCACACATACGGAAAGCCGAGCGCCCAGCGGGCGAGCGCCACGATCGGGAGCCGACTCGCCTCGAGGGAGAAGAACCAGATCGCCCGGTTGCCCGCCGAGTCGACCACGTAGGTCCGCACGTTCGTCTCGGCGAAAGAGGAGAGCCAAGGGATCGCCGGCAGCCACCTGGGTGCAGCGTCTGCCATGCGGAACGGGATCAGCGACACGTACGCATTGCCGTCGATCGTGTCGACCCGGAGCCCATCCGGCAGCAGCGCCTGCACCAGGTCGGGTTCGTATGCCCAGTGAACGAACGCGAGCTCCTCCCACCGGTTGCGGAGCCACCAGCGCCCGAGCGGCTCCGTCCGGGTCGCGGCGATGGGCGTCGGCGGCGCAACCTCTCGATCCGGCGCAGTCACGTCGTTGCGCCGCTCATCCGCCGATGATCGCGAACGTGCCGGTCGCCGTCGCCACGAGTCGGTCGTCGGCGCCGGTGACATCGGCCTGGAGATGTGCGATGTGGCGGCCCCGCTTCACGACGTCAGCCGTGGCCACGATCGCGCCTTCCGTCGCCGGTCTGATGAAGCGCAACGACACCTCGACGCTCGCACAGAACCGATCCGGCTCGTCGATCACGCTCATGGTCGCCTTGCCCATCGCAGTGTCGACCAGCGCGAACAGCACGGCGCCGTGGACGACGCCGTTCGGGTTGAGGTGTTCGGCGCCGAGCGTCAGTTCGGCGCTCGCCCGACCCGGCTCGTCGCCCGCGAGCTCCATGCCAAGGTACCGCTTGAGCGGGAAGTCACCGTAGGCAGGGTCGGTCGTGTCGGGCAGATCGGCACCGTCGATTGCGCTCATCACGGATCAGTCATAGCCGACTCGGGCCGGCCGGCTTCAGTAGCGCTGATCGACGAAGGTCTGGTCGACGAGCGGCGGGCGGATGTAGGGCACGTCCTCGCGATCGGGGATCTCGACCGGGTCGGGAAGCGACTTCTCGTACGGGATCGACTGCAGGATGTGGCCGATGCAGTTGAGTCGGGCCCGCCGTTTGCAGTCCGACGGCACGACGTACCACGGCGCCTGCTTGATGTCGGTGTACTGGAAGGTCGTGTCCTTCGCCATCGAGTAGCGGACGTACCTGCGATGCTCCTCGAGATCCATCTCCGACAGCTTCCATCGCTTCAACGGCTCGTCGTTGCGCGCCTGGAACCGACGCTCCTGTTCCTCGTAGCTCACCGAGAACCAGTACTTGAGGAGGATGATCCCGGAACGGACGAGCATCCGTTCGAACTCGGGGCACGTGCGGAGGAACTCGGCGTGTTGCGCTTCGTTGCAGAAACCCATCACCCACTCGACGTTCGAGCGGTTGTACCAACTCCGGTCGAACAGGACGATCTCACCGCCCGACGGCAGCAGCGGTACGTAGCGCTGGAAGTACCACTGGGTCTTCTCGCGTTCGGTCGGCTTCGGGAGGGCTTCGGTGCGGACGATGCGGGGGCTGGTGCGTTCGCTGATCCGCTTGATGACGCCGCCCTTGCCCGCCGAGCCGCGTCCTTCGAAGATGATCAGGACGCGGAGCCCGTTGCGCTGAACCCAGTGTTGAAGCTGGACGAGCTCCTCCTGCATCTCCTCGAGTCGGGCTTCGTAGAACTTCTTCTTCAGACGGCCGTCGTCCCGGTAGTGCTCCTCGCCGGCGGGGCGAGGCCACTGAGCGAGGTCGGGTGTCTCCAGTTCGTCCTCGATGTGCTCCACGACCGCCAGTGTCGCGCAGTCACGCAGGCCGCCGGACTGGCCACGCTCGACGCCGAGAACGTTCGGGGTCAGACCCCAGTCGTTCTCGGAGAACGGAGCGACTCCGACCCCGTTCGTTCTTGCGGCGGTGCCGGTGTCATCCGTTGATGAGTTCGGCGAAGATCGGGAGCATCTGGGCGGG
>JBCBDK010000229.1:0-6708 GCA_038529675.1 Actinomycetota bacterium | reverse complement strand
CAGGTCGATCGTCTGCGACGTGCGTCCGTCGGCGACGTGGAGCACACCGTCGGTGGCCAGCGAGACGACCGTCGAGCGGAAACGCCGGTGCTCGAGCCACCAGAACACCCCGATGCCGACGATCATGACGGTGACCACGATCGTGGTGCGTGCGGGTGAGAGCGCGGCCACCACGACGGAGCCGATCATCACGGCAGCAGCGACGGCCACGGTGATCGTCGTCTTGCGACGCAGGTCGTCGCTCCACTCGGGGCTCCACGACCAGGTCGTGGTCGTCGTCTCGGTATCTCGGGGTTGCATGTGGTCCTCCGTCTCGTTCCTCTCAGGGCCGGTCGGCCGACACCTGCTGGTCGCCCGGGCCGCAGCTCCGGAACGCCGCGGTGCGGCGCCGGAGCTGCGGCCTGACGTCTGGCTCAGGCCTGGTCGTCCAGGCCGTCGTGGGCAGTGTCGACCGCCGGGATGGCTGTCTCGACCTCGGCGACCGGATCGGGGGCCGGCAAGTCGGGCACGACGACCGGATCCGGATCCGCTGCGACGACGACCGGTTCGGGTGCCGGGGTCGGTTCCGGTGCCGGCTCGTCGGCGCTGAACGAACCGCCGTCGGCTTCGACGGGCGACTCGTTCGTGAGGACGATCGTGTCGGGTGTCGTCGAGTACGCCGTCGCCGACGCCTGCGGAATCGGCTGGACGCTGTCGTCCGATGCGCCGGGAACGGTGACGATGTCGTCGGCGAGCGGATCGCCCGCCGTCACCGCGTCACTTCTCGAATCGTCGGCCGTGTCGTCGTCATGGCGCCGGCGGTCACGATCGGGCCGCTGGCCTCGACCGGTGGCGCCGACGGGGTCGGCGACGTCGCCGCCGTAGGTCGTCCCCATGATGCCGTCGACGTTCGACTCATCGTCGCCCGTTCGTACCTCGGTCGTCCCGGCGTCCTTCGTGAAGACACTGCCGACTGACGCAGCGTCGTCGGGCGCCTTGACGCCACCTGTGTAGAGGTCGATCCAGAGGCCGTCGTCGTCCGGGTGGTCGATGGTGCCCGACGACTGGTCGGGGCCGGCTGATGCCGCCTGGCGGGCCGGTGGGCCGTTCACGATGTCGGACAGGTCGACGTCGTCGGAGCCGATCGGATCGAGCGGGTCGCGGCCGGCGGGGACGCCGTCGCCGTCTTCGTCGGTGTCCATCAACCGCTCCGTGAAGATGTCCGGCTTGTCCTTCGGGCCCGTCGGTGAGGGTCCGCCGTCGGGCGGGGTGCCGTCGGTGGGCTTCGGGTCACGCTCGAACAGCACCGGACGCTCGCCGGTCGGCTTCGGTGTCGGATCGGGATCCGGATCCGGATCCGCCGGTTCGCCCGCCGGTGGCTTCTCGTCGGAGTCGCGCGTGGTGAAGATCTTCGGACGACCCTCGGCGGGCGGGTCCTCCGCCGGTGGCTCCTCTGCCGGTGGCGGCGGACTCGACGCAACCTGCGCCTCCGAGATGTACGGCGTGTCGATGAGTTCGCTGCCAGCCGCGCCGGCGGTCGCGATCTCGCGGTCGTCGCGAGCCTCGCCCAGCGTGCCGCCGATCTGGCCGGCGCCGATGAGGTTCTCGCCGCCGTGGTCGGCGTCGTCCTGCTCACCCCGGCGGGGTCGGTCCGACCCGAATTCGGGTCGACCACGATCCTCGTCGCTGCCGCCATTGCGAGCGCCACGAGCGCCGGCCACGTCGTCGAACACGTCGCGTGTGCCGCCGTCGTCCGCTCGTCGACCGGCGAACTCCTCGCCCTCCTGGCCGCCCCACACTCCTGCACCGATCGGGCCGTCGGCGGCGGCGTGGGTGCGGCCTGTTCCTCCGGCGTCAGCGGTGTCCTCGTCAGCGTCGGCAGCGCCGAGGCCGAAGCGGTCGGCGTCGGCCTGGGCCTGTGATTCGGCGTCGTCGCCCAGCTCGGCGGGCATGTCGTCGCCGTAGACACGCTCGTAGTCGGCCTTGGTGTCGACGCGTTCGTCGCTGTTGTAGAAGCCCTCCTCGGTGTCGTAGCCGACACCGCCGCCGGCGACCTCGTTGCCCTGGGCGTCGTTCACGGCGCCGTAGAAGCCCTGCGACGCCGACGTGCCGCCGAGTGTGAGGTCGGTGACGATCTGGGTCTCGTTGGTGATCGAGAGGCTGCCGACTCCCCTGATGCCGGCCTCCAGGGTGTTCTCGACCGTCCCGGTGTACTCGTCACCGTCCTTGACGATGGTCACCTGGTCTTCCCGACCGACGAACGCACCGAAGGCTTCGAAGCTGCCCTCCCACCCGAAGGCAGTCTCGAAGCCGTCGGGGGTCTGCTGCCAGTTGAAGTTCTGGCCGCCTTCGAGTTTGAAGATGCCCATCTGCATCTCCATGGCCGTCTCGACGTCGAAGAAGCCCATGCCGTCGGCGTCCTGGCCGAAGCCCAACGCCCCCATGATGCTCGCGCCGCCGGCGTCGAACTCGAGCGACGAGTCGACCGCCCACGAGCCGTCCTCGTTCCACTCCACCCCGGCCGTCGCTTCGGCGATCAGCAGGTCGAGGTCGACCGAGATGCCGCCGTCCGGCCCGACGACGTCGACCGAGACCTCGGCCACGCCGATGTCGACGACCACCTCGCCGCCCTCGTAGTACTCCAGGATGCCGAGGAAGGACCATTCGGGTTCTTCGGGAATGGGCACCGTGTCGATCGCGACGCCGTTCTTGTCGATGATGATGTAGTAGTCGGCGCCGGGCGGTGCGTACATGCTGTACGTCTCGTTCCACTCGGCGTCGCTGATGTTCGACAGTGCGGTGCCGTCCACGTTGGTCGTGCCGGTGTCCCACTCGTCGAGGACCTCACCGCTCTCGGCGTCGCGGACGATCGTGTCGTAGCTGCCGTCCGGGTTCGGGACCAGCTCGACCGTGACCATCTCGCCAGCGTCGTTCTTGTCGCCGGTCAGGTGGTAGAGCGGCACCGAGATGTCGTCCACGTCGACGTCGTCCATCGTGCCGACGGTGTTGCCGTCGTCGTCGACGACGATCTGGGTGCCGGCGGGCGTCATGTACACGGCGTGTGCCTCGCCGTTGATCATGACGTCGCCGAGGTAGATCGGGCCCTCACCCTCCGGGTACTCGATGGAGACGGCGTTGCCCTCGGAGTCGACGGTGATCGTGGTGCCACCGGGCAGCGACCACTCCTGGTAGGTCTCGCCGTTCGTGGTCCACTCGCTTTCGAGGAACGCCTCGCCGTTGGCGTGCGCCTCCTCGCGTGCTGCGTCGCGTTCGGCCTCCTCGGCCAGGTGTTCCTCGTACGCCGCCTGCTCGGCGGCCTCGGCCTCGTCGGCGGCCCGCTCGCGCTCGACCCGGGTCTGCTTGAGGTCTTCGATCGACTCGAAGCGCTCTCGTTCGAGGCCGGCGTCGTCGATGGTGTCGCGAACGTCGTCCCGGTCGAGCGGCGCATCGTCTCCCCGAGGGCCGGGAATCGTGCCCGTTTCCGGGCTCCGGCCGGTGAACTCACCGCCCATCTTCAGCGCGGCGTCGACGCCGGTGTCGACGGTCTGTTCGAGGTCGCTGCCGTCGACGAGATCGCCGTTGTTGCCGAATGGATCACTCATGTCACGCACCCTTCGCTTCGGCGGCGCCGTCGTCATCGACGGTGGCGGGGCGGACGATGTTGAGCAACTGGAACGAGCCGAAGATCGCTTCCAGATCGGCGGAGCGGTGCGAGTTGGCCTGCTCGAAGTGGCCGATGATCTCGAACAGTTCGAGCGGACGGCCCTCGCCCAGGTCGGGGCCGTGGACCGCGGCGTACATCTGGCCGAGTTCGACCGACTCGTCACCGGGGCGGGTGATCGTGGCGAGTCGCAGGTACGCCATGACCCCGTTGAGGTGGACGAACTTCGAGTACTGGAGCGTGGCCTCGGCTGACGTGCGCTTGGTGACCTGCCAGGACATGCCGGCGATCTGCTGCAGGCTGAGCTGACGACTCACCCGCTTCCACTGGATGCCGCAGTTGGTGGTCGGCTCACCGTCCGCGTCCATGTAGACGAGCTGATCGACCGTCTGGCGGGCGGACCAACCGTCGGGCGTGGCGACGGTGAACGGGGTGATGGTCCAGAACTCGGGGCTCGGGACCTGGATCGTGGTGGTGGATGATGTGGTCATCGACGTGCTCCTTGCAGGTGGCGGTTCATGGTTCGATCGTGCGGGATCCGGGCGAGCGGAACATCGGGAAGATCCCCGATCTCCACGAGGTCAGCAGTCGACGTTCAGCGTGAACGATCGTTGATCGTCACCTGAGGGACCCTCGGCGCGCACCGTGACGGTGAGCTGCTGTCGCGTCGACGGTGCGGTGAAGTTCCGGGACCAGCTGCCGCCACCGCCCGACAGTGGCTGGAACCCACCGCCGATGCTCGCTCCGACCCGATCGACGGCACCCGACGTCTGGGCTCCGATGGTGAACGACGCTCCGCAGGCGACCGGGTTCGGGTTGGCGCGAGCGGTCGTGATCTGAGCGGGTGGCGGTGGCGCGGTGGTCGGAGCTGCCGTGGTCGGAGCTGCCGTGGTCGGAGCTGCCGTGGTCGGAGCTGCCGTGGTCGGGGCCGCCGTGGTCGGGGCCACCGTGGTCGGCGCCGTGGTCGGGGCCGCCGTGGTCGGCGCAGTGGTGGTCGACGCCGGGACGGTCGTTGCGGTCGTTGTGGTCGTCGTCGCAGCGGCAGTGCAGGGATCCGGTCGGCGGAGCCGAGCGTCGATCCGTCGCGACGCGGACCGTCCGTCGCGTTCCGCCACGACCTGGACGTCCAGGTCGGTTCGATTCGTCATGTCCGCCCAGGCGTCGAACGGGCCGAGCGACCCCGACCACCTCGAGCCGCTACCGCGTAGCGTGGCCGACTGCGTCTGGCCGTTGCCGGACCGTCCGTTCACCCGCACCGAGTCGGCGCCGCCTGGCACCATGACGTCGATGCCGAGCGTCGTGGGGCCCGCCGGGCAACGGCCGGTCGCAAGCGCCCAGATCTGCGGTGGGTCGGGTGTGAACGAGATCGCGAGGTCCCCGGCGTCGATCGGCTCATCGGGGGCTATCGGGTCGACCGGATCGTCGGGCCCACCGGTGGTGGTCGTCGGGGTCGCGCCGTCGGCGCACGGTTCAGGTCGCACGAGCCGGCCGGCGACGCGGTCACCCGACGTGCGACCGTAGATGTCGGTGGCGATCACCTCGAACGAGAACGGGGTCGACTCGGGCAGACCGGACCCGCCTCGGAACGGTCCGAGCGTCAGGCGGAAGTCGCGCCCACGCCCGCTGAACGAACGGCTCGTCGTCGATCCGTCCGGAAGTGTCCCGGTGGCGGTGACCGCAATGACCGCGCCCGACACCTCGACACCGATCCGCAGCTCGGTCGGTCGACCTGCGCAGTCGGCGACACGCGATGCGACGATCACGCCGTCGGCCGGGTCGGTGCGCACGGTGAGGGAGCCAGGGTCCGGTGTGCGGTCCCGCCGCGTTCGCCCGCCGGCGCATCGTTCGGGGGCGAGGATCTCGATCTCGACCGGCGCATCGGCACTGAGTTCCTCGCCTGCCTCGGGCAGCGCCCGGACCCGCACCGCGACGGTGCGGTCGGTCGAGTTCCTGGACGCCTCGAACGGACCGGCGACGCCTCGCCACACCCCGTCGTCGCCACGTGCGAGCTCGATCGTCCGGGTGCGCCTCGCCCGCTCGGTCGTCGTGGTCGTCTCCGCAGGGCTGGTCGTGGTCGTGGTCGTCGTCGGGAACGTCGTTGCATCGCTGCCGTCGTCGTCCGTGGCATTGGCGCCGGGCTCAGCGTCGGGGTCGACGGGCACGATCTCCGCACGCATGCCGCGCAGCGCCAGATCGGCGTCATGACCGTCGCCATCGAGCACCGTCGCCTCGATGAGCGACACAGCGGGTTCGGCCGGGCTGCAACTCCGATCGCTGTCGGTCGTCATCCAGATCGAACGCTCGGATGCGGTCACCGAGAGCACGTAGGCCGGCTCGTCGGCGTTGCGCAGCGAGGTCCGCTCGACCGGTTCATCGCTCGTCGTCGGCGCGGACACATCGGTCGTCGTCGCCTCCACCACGTCGGTCGCGTTCGTGGGCACTGCATCCTGATCCGGATCGCCGCCGCGGCACGCAGCGAGGACGATCAGTCCCGCGACCCGACGCCGCATCCGACCGGTTCCGCCCGCCCGCATCTCGAACCTCGTCAGCCCTGGTCGCCCGCGGACCCCGGCGTCGACGGTTGCAGGAAGCGGAAGGACGCGATCACGTCGACGAACTGCGATCCGCACTCGTCGAGACGGCCGGCCGGGCAGGTGCCGACCACCGAGAACACGTCGGCAACGGACCGACCGTCGGCCGACGGCGCGAAGAACAGGGCATGTAGTTGCGCCCGGTCGACGTCGCCGGGGACGGTCACCGACCGCAGGTACGTCAGCCGGTCGCCGAAGCGTCCGACTCGCTGGGTGTCGATCACGACGTCGGGGTGCTGCATTCGCTGCTGTGCGAACGACCGCACCGCAACCGACCGCAGGTCGAGTCCGCGGTCCACGCGCACTGCGCTGACCACCAGTGACACCGACTCGTCATCGTCCGGGCCCAGCCGCACGACGACACCCGGCGCCTCGCTCGCCGACCAGCGATCAGGAACGTCGCACTCGAACCACGGCGTCGCAGCCAGCGCAGCCGACGGAACACGTATCACGCTCATCTCACCGCCCCCTTCGACG